>DATDIA010000191.1:0-3884 GCA_036521295.1 Candidatus Cybelea sp.
AAAGATGTATTTGACGCAAATGCCATGGGCTGCCACTATTCTCGCATGGCCAGTACATTGACGCCTCCAAATGGGAGCACCGACCGCTGGGCATCCGGCGTTCTGCCGTACGCGCAGATGGGCTACTACGAGCCCGATTACGAGCCCAAGGCGAGCGACATCTTGTGCGCGTTTCGTATCGTTCCGCAGCCGGGCGTCGATCCGATTGAAGCGGCTGCCGCCGTGGCCGGCGAGTCGTCGACGGCGACGTGGACCGTCGTCTGGACCGATCGCCTCACCGCGCACGAGACCTATCAAGCGAAATGCTATCGCGTGGATGCGGTTCCGGGAACCGATCAGTACATCGCGCGCATCGCGTACGATTTAGACCTTTTCGAAGAGGGCTCGATCGCGAACCTCACCTCCTCGATCATCGGCAACGTCTTCGGTTTTAAGGCGCTGCGTTCGCTGCGTTTGGAAGACATGCGCATTCCGGAGATCTACGTCAAGACGTTTCAAGGGCCGGCCCACGGCATCGTCATGGAACGCGAATATCTCAACAAGTACGGCCGGCCACTCCTTGGTGCGACGACAAAGCCCAAGCTCGGACTATCGGCGCGCAACTACGGGCGCGTCGTCTACGAAGCGCTCCGCGGAGGTCTGGATTTCGTCAAGGACGACGAGAACATCAACAGCCAGCCGTTCATGCGCTGGCGCGATCGCTTCCTCTTTTGTATGGAGGCGGTCCAACGCGCTCAAGCCGAGACCGGCGAGATCAAGGGCCATTACATGAACGTCACGGCCGCGACGATGGAAGACATGTACGAGCGAGCGGAGTTTGCAAGGGAGCTCGGCAGCATTATCATCATGATCGACCTCACGATCGGCTACACCGCGATTCAATCGATGGCTAAGTGGGCGCGCCGCAACGGCGTCATCCTGCACTTGCATCGCGCCGGCCACGGCACCTATACGCGCCAAAAAACGCACGGCGTCAGTTTTCGCGTGATCGCGAAATGGATGCGGCTGGCCGGCGTGGATCACATCCACGCGGGAACCGTTGTCGGGAAGCTTGAGGGCGACCCCCACATCACTCGCGGCTTTTACGACACGCTGCGCGAGAACGTCGTCCTGGAGAATCCGCTTAACGGCATCTTTTTCGAACAACGTTGGGCCGATATGCCGGCCACGATGCCGGTCGCATCGGGTGGTATTCACGCCGGCCAGATGCACCAGCTCCTCAGCCTGCTTGGCGAAGACGTCGTGCTCCAGTTCGGTGGCGGCACGATCGGACACCCGATGGGCATCGCCGCCGGCGCGACGGCCAACCGCGTCGCGCTCGAAGCGATGGTCCAGGCGCGCAACGAGGGCCGCGACATCGTCAACGAGGGACCCGAAATCTTGCAGGCGGCCGCGCGATGGTGCTCGCCGCTCGCGCAGGCGCTCGAAGTCTGGAAGGACGTCACTTTCGACTACGCCGCGACAGACACGCCCGACGCGACGCCCACGCCCTCCTAACTCACGTCATTGTAAAGGCGAATCATGCGTCTGACCCAAGGCACGTTCTCCTATCTTCCGGCGCTCACCGACGAGCAGATCTCGGCACAGATCGCGTACGCGCTCGATAACGACTGGTCGATCTCGATCGAATTCACCGACGATCCGCACCCGCGCAACGTCTACTGGGAGATGTGGGGGCTGCCGATGTTCGAGCTGCGCGACCCCGCGGGCGCTCTCGCCGAAGTGCGCAAGTGCCGCGAAACGCATCCAAATCAGTATGTCAAGGTCAACGCGTACGATCGGCGCCTCGGGCGTCAAACGACCGCGTTGAGCTTTATCGTCAATCGCCCCAAACACGAGCCCGGATTTGCGCTCGAACGCATCGAGTCGAAGGATCGCACGATTCGCTACTCCCTGCGCGCCTATGCAACGCGAGAGCCCCATGGCAATCGTTACGCCGAGTAGCGACCGCATCGACGTCCGCGCGATGCTCGGCGACGCCGGCATCGCCGACGTCCTCGAGCGCCTCGACGCCGACCTCGTCGGCTTGCAGCCGGTGAAGCAGCGGATCCGCGAGATCGCCGCCCTGCTGGTGATCGAACGCCTGCGATCGGAGCTCGGAATCACGTCGCAAAAACCGTCGCTTCACATGAGCTTTACGGGCGAGCCCGGGACGGGAAAGACCACCGTCGCGCTGCGCATGGCCGAGATACTTCTGCGCTTGGGCTACGTGAGAAAAGGCCACGTCGTGACGGTGACTCGCGACGATCTCGTCGGCCAATTCATCGGTCACACTGCGCCCAAAACGAAGGAAGTCATCAAGCGCGCCATGGGTGGGGTGCTCTTCATCGACGAGGCGTACTACCTGCATCGACCCGAGAACGAGCGTGACTACGGGCAAGAAGCGATCGAGATTCTCCTGCAACTCATGGAGAACGACCGCGAGGACCTGGTCGTGATTTTGGCCGGATACCGCGATCGGATGGAAACCTTCTTTCAGAGCAACCCCGGGATGCACTCGCGCATCGCGCATCACATCGACTTTCCCGACTATACGACCGACGAGTTGTTTGAGATCGCCAACCTCATGTTGGATCGCCAGCAATACCGGCTCTCGAGCGCCGCGCAGGAAGTCTTGCGAGAATACCTCGTGCGCCGTCGCGAGCAGCCGAACTTTGCCAACGCGCGCAGCGTCCGCAACGCGCTCGACCGCGCCCGGCTGCGCCAGGCAAAGCGTCTCTGCGAGCAAGAGTTCATCGAGCGGGAGGATCTCTTTTTGATCGACGCACCCGATATTCGCGCAAGCCGCGTCTTTACGGATTCAGTATGAAGAGGATGACGGCGTGAGCGGCCGTCGCGCTCAAATTTGGGCTTCGCTCCTGAACTGCGACGTGGGCCGTTTGGCTGAGCAAGTCGCCGAGTTGGAATCCTCCGGCTGCGTTGACGGCCTCCATATCGACGTGATGGACGGACGCTTCGTCCCAAACCTTGCTTTCGGCCCGCAATCGGTTCAGTCATTGCGCCACCGCACCAAGCTTGAGATCGAGGTGCATCTCATGGTTGAAAACCCGGCGCCTCTTTTGCCGATCTTTTATTCCGCGGGTGCGCAGCGCCTCATCGTTCATGCCGAGGCCTGCCCGCAGCTGCACCGCGACCTCTGTACGATTCGGCAACTCGGCGCACAAGCCGGCGTCGCCCTCAACCCCGCTACCCCGGTGAGTTCGGTCCAATGCGTTCTCGAAGAAATTGAGGAGCTCTTGCTGATGGGTGTCGATCCGGGCTTCGGTGGTCAGCCATTCATTTCAGCCGTCGCGGAAAAGATAGCAGATGCTCGACGTATGATCGATCGAGCCGGGGCGCAAACGTACGTCAACGTCGACGGCGGCGTAAAAATCACCAACGCCGAGCGACTCGCATCTCTCGGCGCGGATCGATTGGTCGTTGGTTCGGCTCTCTTCGAACCCCCATCCATCGCCGGCTGCGCATCGAGCTTTTACCGGTTAGTGAACCATGACGCCGCGCGTCGGGAGGTTACCGTATGAGCGCTCGCGAGCTTTCGCAAGTCGCCGATGCGATGGTGCGCCCGGGAAAGGGCATTATCGCAATCGACGAGAGCATCAGCACCTGCAATAAACGATTTGAACAGGTCGGCATCGCGCCGGAGGCGGGCCAGCGGCGAGCGTATCGCGAGCTGCTTCTTACGACGCCGCGCCTTGGTGAGTGGATCAGCGGCGCGATTCTCTATGACGAGACGATTCGGCAAGGCGACGGCAGCGGACGCCCATTCGTGGACATCCTCAACGAACGCGGGATCCTTCCTGGGATCAAAGTTGACGTCGGTACCGTACCGATGCCGGGCTGCGCCGGCGAAACGATAACTGAAGGTCTCGATGGCCTGCCGAAAC
>DATDIA010000192.1:0-2969 GCA_036521295.1 Candidatus Cybelea sp.
CGCCGCGACGCCATCGGCGTCCATGCCTTCGGCAAGCCTGAGGATGAGGGGCCGGTAGGCGTCATGGTGACCGAACGCCACCTCAAAACCAAGAGCAAACCCACGCTGAGCGATCTCAGCGAGGCACTCATCGCTGTGTACGGGACCGATTACGGAGTCCACACTCCCGCCTCCATCTCCCGGTTCACCGATATGGCGCGGCAGGCCGCAACCTACCGCGACGGACGGGTCCTACTGGCGGGGGACGCGGCACACGTGCATCCCCCTGTTGGTGGACAAGGCCTCAACACCGGTCTACAAGATGCCGTGAATCTGGGTTGGAAGCTCGCTCAAGTCGTCAAGCGGAAATCGCCCGACAGCCTTCTGAATACTTACCACACCGAACGTCACCCGGTCGCTGCTCGCGTGCTGCGCAACACGGTGGCGCAAATGGCGCTGCTCTGCGGAAACGATCGCATCGACACCGTGCGCGACACCATCTCCGACTTTCTCGGCATGGACGAGCCGCGCAGACGAATCGCTGCGATGATGACCGGTCTGGACATTCATTACGATCTGGGCGAGGGCCATCCGCTGCTCGGACGCCGCATGCCGGATCTCGACCTGGTCACGGCCAATGGCCCGTTGCGACTCTTTACCCTGCTGCGCGATGCGGGGCCGCTGCTGCTCAACCTTGGTGATCCCGGCGACGTCGACATGACTCGCTGGGCAGACCGCGTTAAGTTGCTCGACGCCAAATACGGAGGCAGGTGGGAGCTCCCGGTACTCGGCGCGGTCACTGCGCCGAGCGCGGTTTTAATCCGGCCCGACGGATATGCGGCGTGGGTCGGTGACGCAGCCCAACTCGGACTCACGGACGCGCTAACCGCGTGGTTCGGCCTTCCGCCAGCGTAATCTGGGTACAGTAAGAAGGTGCTCGCCGAATCCCTTGATCCTGCGCTGGCCGCGCGCGAAGCCGGGCTGCGATATCTCGACGACCGGAAACCGGGGATCGGGCGGCGCAAGCGCGGGAAACATTTCGCCTATTACTATCCCGACGGCAAGCCCGTCCGCGACGACGCGGAGCTGCAACGTATCAGAGCGCTCGCGGTCCCGCCCGCCTACGTCAATGTTTGGATCTCCCCGATCGCCAACGGCCACCTTCAGGCGACGGGGCGCGATGCGCGTGGCCGCAAACAGTATCGTTACCACAAACGCTTTCGTGAAGTGCGCGACGAGGCGAAGTACCACCGGCTCGTCGCCTTCGGCCACGCGCTGCCGTCGATTCGAAAGGCAGTCGCCGCCGATCTTGCCGGGGCCGGCCTCTCGCGCCGCAAGGTGCTCGCCGCCGTCGTCTCCTTGCTCGACGTCACGGGATTGCGCGTCGGCAACGAAGAGTATGCGCAGGCGAACGATTCGTTCGGCCTAACGACGCTGCGCACGCGCCACGTGCGCGTCTCCGGTTCGCAAGTAAAGCTGCACTTTCGCGGCAAGACTGGAAAAGTGCAGAACGTTCTGCTCGACGACGCGCGTCTCGCGCGCATCATCAAGCGCTGCCGCGACCTTCCGGGTGAAGAGCTCTTCAGCTACGTCGAAGAGGACGGTTCTGTCGCGAGCGTCAGTTCCGACGACGTCAATGCCTACCTGCGCGAGATCGCGGGCGACGATTTCTCCGCCAAGGATTTTCGCACGTGGATCGGGACGGTCGAGTGCATCGGCGCGCTCGCCGAGCCCGCCGCGCAACTCGTCGAGGCGAAAACCAACATCGCGGCCGCGCTGGAACAGGTTGCCGCGCGCCTCGGCAATACGCCTGCGGTCTGCCGTAAAGCGTACGTGCATCCGGCCGTGCTCGAAACCTACACGGCGCAGCGCCGGCTACCCGGGCGGACGCGAATCGCCAAGGGAAAGCGCCCTTCGGAGGGTCTTTCGTCCGAGGAGCGCTTCGCTCTGCGCTTCGTCGAAGGGTGGGAGAAGAAGGGCGAGCCGCTCGATCAGACGCTAAAGCGCTCGCTCAAGGCGGCTCGCCGCCAGGGTCAGGCTACCGTTTCGAAGTGAAGCGACTTGCGGAACGTACGCACGGCTTCTGCAAGCTCTTCGACTTTTCGCGGGTCACCGATCTCCAGTAGCCGCGGGAAAGCTTTGCTCTCTTCCTCATCGATGTGCGCGAGTACCGCCTCTTGGAACTGATCGGACTTTACGCCAAACTGCGAGACGTCGCCGGCTTTGAGCAGGGCATCGAGCTCGAATGCGAGGACGTCTGCATCGGCGGTCTCGTGATAAAGGTGCTGCGATTCCTGTTCTCCGCCGCCAATTTTGTTGATCGCCGGATAGATGAGATTCTCTTCGGTTGCGTTGTGGATCGTGAGAACGCCAACCAACTGTTCGAATACGCGTTTGCGCTCTTGCGGAGGCTCGCTCGTCAACTCCGTCAGCAGGCTCTTGATGACCTGATGATCGTTGCGAAGAATTTCGACCGCGTCGTTTCCGCGTACCGGTAGAAGTGTCGTGTCGATCTGCATTACGTTTGCATACCCGCACCGCTCGCGGTCGAAACCGCAGCCTGCGCGGCGGCCTCCAATAGGCCGGCGGCGGATCGTATCGATTCCTCGAGGGGCATGCCGGCCGGTGAAATGCCGACGACTTCGATCCCGATCTGTGCGAGGCGTTCCTTCGCATCCTGAGCGACCGTTCCACCAAAGGCGATGGTCGGAACGTGATGCTCGCGAGCGATCTGTGCGACGCCATAGACCGTTTTGCCGTGCAGGGTCTGAAGATCGATCTTCCCCTCGCCCGTTAAACAGAGCGTCGCGCCGTCCAATAGTTTGTCGAGCCCGCATTCGCGAGCGATGAGGCGCACGCCCGGCAGCAGCTTCGCGCCGAGAAACGCAACGAGCGCGAAACCCAGGCCGCCGGCCGCGCCGGCGCCCGCAGCGTCGCTCTCGTCACGGCCGAGCGTGCGCGCGCTAATCTCGGCGATGTGGCGCAGCACG
>DATDIA010000193.1:0-7376 GCA_036521295.1 Candidatus Cybelea sp.
GACTCGATGCCGCTGATCTGCGACGCGCCTACGACGATGCGACCATCGTGGCAATGCCGTCGCTTTGGGGTGAGCCCTTCGGGCTGGCTGGAATCGAGGCGTTCGCGCGCGGCCGTCCGGTCATCGCTTACGACGTGGGCGCGATTTCGGAGTGGCTGCGCAGCGGACTTGGGCAGCTGGTACCGCGCGGCGACGAACGCGCCCTCGGAGCGGCGATTCTCGGGCTGCTCGGACACGACGCCTGGGCAGAGAGCTCGCCGCGGGCATTTGAGGCTTCGCATTCGTACCGAATCGCGGCGCACGTCGAGCGGATCGGCGAGATTTACCGGCAGTGATTCATTTGGCGACGGGCATTGCGGTGCGTCACGGACGGCTGCTCATGGTCGCGTCGCGCTATCCTAACCACCCAAAACCGCTTTGGAACCTTCCCGGCGGACGTCAGTTGCCCGGCGAACTGCTTGCCGAGACCGTCGTGCGCGAGGTCTTCGAGGAGACCGGCCTGCGCGCGGACGTGGGAGAAGTCGCCTACATCAGCGAGAGCTACGATGGTGCGCAGCATTTTTTGAACGTCACGTTTGCGCTCGCATTGCGGGATGATGAGTCATCCTTCGACTCCGCTCAGGATGACAGCGACTCCGCTCAGAATGACAGCGGCTCCGCCGAGGGTGACACGAATGCGGGAGATCACGTGGTTGAGGTGGCGTGGGTTCCACTTTCCGAGGCCGGCGAACGGATTGCCGTTGCCGTCGTACGCGAGCCGCTGCTCGCCTATCTAAGCGGAGCGCTCGCGCAGCGATATGCGGGCTTTCACGAGGCCGGAGTTACGATCCAGTGGCCCGACGATTCACGGTGAGGCGTTACTTCTCGACGTTGATTCCGCTGTAATCGTGCGTGCAACTGCTGCCCGCGCACATCCGAACCTCTTGTTTGTAGATATATTTCTTGGTAACTTTCAGGCCGGGCCCGGGGGTAAGCGTGTCGAGCACGTACGTCCCTTTGCATTTGTCTTTCGGTTTGCACGTGAACGGACCCGACCACTTGGCCGTCAACTGCTTGATGGGCTTTTTGCAGGTCGCGCCCTTGGCGAGACAAACGATGCCGCTCCAAACGTACTTGTTGGTGTTCTTGCATGGCTTCTTTCTCGTGCCGGAGCACCACATGATGACGGCGCCGTTTTTCTGCGAAACGGTCGTGCAGTCGTAGAATCTCGTGGGACAATCTGCGTTCGGTCTTGCATTGAGGAGCGTTATGCTCGACGCGGCGGCACTATCGGCGCCGACCGGCGCGGCTTGATTGACGCCTTGCACGCTCGGCATGGTCGACAAGTCGCCTCGAGCACACGCGCAGAGCATTAAAGCGGCTATCAGGAGGGCTGCCGGCAGACTCAGGTCGTGGCGACTTCTCATGTAAATGGCTCCTAAGTAGGGAGTAGCTCGCTTGGTTATGCCTACTACGAAGCGGAGCCGCTCGGAACCTTCAGGCGCGGCTTCTTACCGAAACCCGGCTTTCGCTGCGTTACGACCCAGTGGCCTGACGATTCGCGCCCAGCCTCGGGGTCCAGAACTCGCGCTTGAGCGAATGCGAGATGACGTCTACGGGCTTGCCTTGGACGGTGGCTCCTCGGGGCAGCATTGCTTCCTCGTCAAAGCCGGCGTGACGTAAGACGGCGCGCGAGGATCGGTTTTCGGCCAGGCAGTAGGCGCGAATCTCCCGCAGCCCGGCGGAGCTAAAGGCTTCATCGATAAGCGCCGCAACGGCTTCGGTCGCGATGCCCTTACCCCGATGGACGCGCACGACGCTGTAGCCGATTTCAGCCGCCGAGCGGTCGGACTCGGCGACCCGCAACGAAACCCACCCGAGCGGATCGCCTTCGCCCCGGGCATGGTGCAAAAGCCATTCGAAACGCCCGACAACGCCGGGAGCGAAACTCTTCGGACGCGCGCCGACCGCACGCAAGAACTGCGCGCGATTGAGGTCGGGAAGATCCTGATAATCGCGCAGATCCGGCTCCTGTAGCACCTCCCAGAGCAGCGGGGCATTCTCCGACGTCACCGGAACGAGCCGCAAGCGCTGCGTCTGGATCGTTTTCATCGGCGAAATCATTTCGCTCCGCAAGCCACAGCTCTTGTCGGCCGGTGCTGTACGCGTGAAAGAGCGGCGATGGATTTGGCTGCGGCATACGCCGGCAACGCTCCGGCTTGGGTCGATTTTACGGCAACCGTCGCGTCGGCACCGCGCTTCTTCTTTAGCACGCGGACGCACGCCATGCACGAGGCGTTCGACGTGCAGAGCAGCGCCGGAAGACTGGAAGTGGTCGACAACGTCAGCATCGCACCGCGCTGCCCCGCCCAGCCCGGCGACCGCATCGAGGTGTGCGGCGAGCTCGTGCACGATCCCGGGCGTTTACCCGTCGTTCACTGGACGCACCACGACCCGCGCCATCGCCATGCGGACGGCTTCATTCGCTTGCGCGGGAGATTCTACGCATAGAGAAGGCGGCATCGTTGCCGATGCCGCCTCTTTCACGTCTTGCTTCGGATGGACTATTTGCCGATGTTAATGCCGATGGGCAGGATCTCGCATTTCGCGCCGACGCAAGCGTGAATGTCTTGTTTGTAAATATACTTTTTGGTCACTTTCAGTCCGGGCCCTGGAGTGAAGGTATCGAGCTCGTAGGTCCCTTTGCATTTGTCACTGCGCTTGCACTTGAACGGACCCGACCATTTCGCGGTTAGCTCCTTAACGGGCTTTTTGCACGTCTTATCCTTCACTTTACAAACGACGCCGCTCCATTTGGCTTTGCCGGCATTGCTGTGGGCGCACGGTTTAGTTCCCGGCCCATAGCACCACCCCATCGCGAGGCCGTTTTTCTTCGAAACCGTCAGGCAGGCGTCGTACTTCTTCGGGCACGTTACGTTCGGTTGCGTGTTGACGATCGCTATGCGCGACAGAGCGGCGCTATCCGCGCCGGCCGGCGCAGTTTCATTGAAGCCGCGCACGGCCGGCGAGGTCGACAAGCTTCCGCCGGCGCAGGCCGAGAGCGCAAATGCCGCCGCCAACGTTGCGGGTACAGCCCACCGGCTACTATGAAATATCACCTGAAAACTCTCCTTATCGGTCGCACCGAGATTGGCAGGCGACATCATTGCCGATGCCGCCTTCCGCCGTCTTACTCGCGGTCTGCGCTATTTGCCGACGTTTAGGCCGATGTAGGCGTCCTCGCACTTACTCGTACTCGTCGTCGAACAAACGTGAATGTGTTGTTTGTACACATACTTTGTCGTTGCTTTTAGGCCGGGGCCCGGCGTGATGGTGTCGACTTCATACGTCCCTTTGCATTTGTCTTTCCTTTTGCACTTGAACGGACCGGTCCACGTCGCGGTTAGCTGCTTAATCGGCTTCTTGCAAGTCTTGCCTTTCGCGTTGCAAACGACGCCGCTCCAGGTGTAATTTCCGGCGTTGCTCTTGCTGCACGGGTTGGTCGATGGACCAATGCACCAGTTCAATACGAGGCCATTTTTCTTTGAAACCGTGTCGCAGTCCAAGTATTTCGTCGGACATTTTACGTTCGGTTGCGCGTTGAGGGTCATGAGGCCGGGGCGAGCGCCGATATCGGCACCTGCCGATGCGGTTTGATTGAAGCCTTCCATGTTCGGTGTCGTTGACAAGTTGTTTCCGGCGCATGCCGAGAGGGCGAATGCTGCAACCATCAAAGTTGCCGGCACGGCCCACCGGCTACAACGAGCTTTCATAGGAAAATCTCCCTTCCTCGGAAGTAGCGTCGCTTGGTTAATGGGGCCAAGTTACGACTTGAGACGGCTCCCACCTTTACGCGCCGGTCGGGATGTCGGCCTTCGTTATTTGCCGACGTTAAGGCCGATGTAGACGTCCTGACAATTCCTGCCTGCACAAGCGTGGATGTCTTGCTTGTAGACATAATTCTTCGTTCTTTTCAGCCCGGGGCCCGGCGCCAGCGTATCGAGCTCGTACGTTCCTCTGCATGGGTCTTTCGTTTTGCACTTGAATGGACCCGACCACGTCGCGGTCAAGTGCCTAGTGGGCTTTTTGCAGGTTTGGCCCTTCGCCGTGCAAACGATGCCGCTCCAACTGGCCTTGTCGGCATGGCTACGGACGCACGGATTGCTCGCCGGACCATAGCACCAGGCTATTGCCAAGCCCGTCTTTTTCGAAACCGTGTAGCAGGCCACGTATTTCTTCGGACAGTTTACGTGGCGGCCCGCGTAGAGTGTGGCTATACCAAGCCGAGCGCCGTGATCTTCGCCGCCCGATCGACCTTGATTCGATACTTGCGCGGTCGGCGGCGTCGATAAGCCTCCGGCGCACGCCGAGAACGCCAATGCTGCTGCCATTACACTTGCCTGCACGGCCCAGCGGTTGCAACGAGCTGTCATCGCAAAAATCTCCTTCGGTCTTCCCGCATTTGTGCGAAGGCGGCATCGTTTGCGATGCCGCCTCTTACGCGTTCTCTCGTGCCCCCGCTATGGACCGACGTTCAGGCCGATGAGGTCGATCTGGCACTTCTTGCCCGCACAAATATGAACGTCTTGCTTGTAGACATACTGATTGGTTTGTTTCAACCCGGGGCCAGGCGTGAGCTTGTCGAGCTCGTACGTTCCATTGCAATTGAATTTGCCGCCGCACCTGAACGGTCCCGACCACTTCGCGGTCAACTGCTTAATTGGTGCTTTGCAGGTGGTGCCCGCCGCTGCGCAAACGAGGCCGCTCCACTTGCGCTTACTAACATCGCTATTGCTGCATGGGTCACTCTTCGGACCAAAGCACCAGTACAGTGAGAGGCCGCGCTTCTGCGAAACCGTCACGCACGCATAGAACTTCGACGGGCAGGATACATTGGGTTGCGGGTTGAGGATCGCTGCCCCGATCTCGCCGCCGTCATGGGCGGCCGATGCGGCTTGATTCAATCCTTGCACGCTTGGCGTGGACAGGTTGCCTCCGGCGCACGCCGAGAAGGCACATGTCGCTGTCATCAAGATTGCCGGCAGAATTAGCCGGCTATAACGAGCTATCATCTGAACCTCCTTATGGGAAGTAGCGTCGCTATGGGAAGTAGCGTCGCTTGCTTACTCGAGCTACATACGACTTGAGCTGGGTCGCACCTTCAGGCGTCGCGTTAGAGTCCAGGAGTTGCGGGATAGTAACGAACCGGTAGCCGTGGCGCTTAAGCACCTCAACGATCAAGCGGGTCGCCCCAACGTCGCCGCTCCGATCGCAGACACGCGCCGCAACGTGCACGCGGGCGCAGACGATGCCCTGATTGCCATCGTGGAGATCGATGATTGCGCCGTCGGCCGCGTAACGTAGCACGCGCGCCGCGATGACGCGCGCGGAAGGATACTCCCAATCCTTCGCGAGCGGCACCGACCACATAACGGGGGTGTAGCCGAGCTTGCGCACCTCGCCAAGCACGAGCCAATCACGCGCGCCGAATGGCGGCCGCATGATCCGCGTGTGAACTCCGGTCGCGGCGAAGATCGCCTGATCGGTGCGCTGAAGCGTTCGGCGCAGACCGTTCGAGTCGTACAAGACCAAATGGCCATGGCTCCAGGTGTGGTTCCCGATCGCATTTCCATCCTCAACCTCGCGCCGCACGACGCGCGGATAGGCTTGGACGGCTCGACCGACGACGAAAAACGTGGCCTGAACGTGCTCGGCGCGCAGGACCGTGAGGATTTCGTTTGTGTACGGCGGGTTCGGCCCGTCGTCGTAGGTGAGCGCGACGATACGCTCGTTCTTTGGCCCGCTGACGAGCGTCTTGCCGAAGAGCTGATTCGCGGGACTTTCGACGACCTCGTACGCCTCGACCGCTACGGCGGCGAGCAGCATGGCCGCAACGAGGCCTTTTAGAGCAAAGCGTTTTCGCACGTCAGCCGTGCATGCTGCGGATGCGCGTCTGCGCGACTTCGACGTTGTGGCGGAACTCGTCCGGACCAAAATTGCGAAAGTCGATCACGATTTGCTCGTAGTGCGGGTCGGCTACCTGGTTGCTCTGTATGCGCAAGAGATCTTTGGGCACGCCCTTCGACAAATCGATTTCGAACTGCCGACCGGCTTTCGAAGCCCAGTACTGCGGATTGGTAAAGGTGACCGTGCGTTGCCCGTGCTGGTAATCGGCGAGCTGTTTGACGTAGATCGTGTAACGCGCGTCGGCATCGGGCAGCGGCGGCTTGTCGACGAGCTGCCAGACTCCGTCTTGTACGAGCCTTCCGAAGAAAAAGCTGACGTCGTAGACCCGCGCCGCCGGTGCGGTTACCGTGATCTCGTGCCCCCGGGAACCGCGAATCTGGTAGACGAAGCTGGAAACGCCCTCGACATCCGACATTCGGTATTCTTCCTCGTAGATCGGTGGCTTCGCGTATCGTACCGACATGCGCGCGTAGAGCTCACTAGGGGCCTTTTGGGCGTGAATCACCGGGCCGAAACGTCCCATCTCGCCGGCTCCGTAGATGCGCCAACCCAGGACCAGCATCACGGCCGCCACGACGATGATGAAGAGCTCGATCGGAAAGCGCCGCATTCCATCCGCCTACTTTGCGGGTGCCTGCGCTTCCTGGTCGAGCAGCCGGTTCACCAAGCGGTCGGCAAGTGCGTTCTGCTTGCGCGGCACGTGGCGGATATCCACCTCCGCAAAAGCGCGCAGCAGATGTTGCGCGCGTCGATAGAGTGGTTGCAACGCAGCGTGCTTGACGCGATACTCGCCGCGCAGTTGCTTCACGACCAGCTCCGAGTCCAGGCGGACGCCCAAACGCCGAATCCCGCGCTTCGCCGCGCCCTCGAGACCGAGCAGCAAGGCGGTCCACTCAGCAACGTTGTTCGTTGCAATGCCAAGGTACGCGCCGATCTCTTCCAAGAGCTCGCCGTCGGGAGCGAGCAGCACTGCCGCGCTCGCAGCGGGTCCCGGATTGCCGCGCGATCCTCCATCGGCAAAGAGCATCGCGTCCATCGGGCGCCCTTCGCCGGTGCTCGGGCATAGACCGCCCGCCCGCTGGGTACACCTTTCACATGACGCATTCATTAACTCCTCGAGCCGTCGCGCTGACGCTTGTGGCAACGCTCTTCTGCGCCTTTCCACAAATCACGCCGGCGGCGACCACGCCGACCTTCTACGGCATTACCGTCCATGTTTCGTCCGACAATATCAAGGTGCAAGACCCCAGGACAAAACAGGTTTTGAGCTTCGTGCTCCTGCCGAAGTTCGATCAGGTCTTTTCAGCGGACGGAAAGACGACGTATCAAATGGGCAAGATAAAACCAGGCCAATACGTCGGCATCATCTACGACCAGAAGGCGCTGGGCGTACGCCACGCGGACAAGATTTATCTGCTCAATAACGCCAA
>DATDIA010000194.1:0-7303 GCA_036521295.1 Candidatus Cybelea sp.
TGGAAGGCATCGGGGTCGACCGCGTGATCGAGGCGCTGGTCGCTGCCGTGCCCGCACCGTGACCATTCGGGAGGCGCTGCTGCGCGCACGCCGCCGGCCGCGACATTTGGGTGCGGGCTCGCCGACGATCTATCGTGGAGACGGCTACGAGTTCGTCGAGTTGCGCGCATTTGTTCCCGGCGACGACGTTCGCCGCATCGATTGGGCTGCCACGGCGCGCTCGGGCGAACTTCAGTCGCGCGTGGTCCTGGAAGACGTCGCGCTTACCTTGGCAGCGATCGTCGACACGTCGCCGTCAATGCTGGTCGGCAGGCATCGAGCACTGCTCGACGCGGCGCAGGAAGCATTGGAGACCTGGTTCGGTGCGGCTCTTGGCGAGGACCGCTGCATTCGTGTGGAGGCCGAGGGCGTGACGCCGCCGTCACTCCAGCGCTACGCTCATCGAGCGCTGACTCGCTGCGCTCGCGCCGAAAGATTCGATTCACTGCGCGCGCTGCGGACCGCTGGTGCCGCGCTTCCTCGCGGCAGCGCATTGCTGGCGATCGGCGATTGGTACGATCTCGACTCGGCCGCCGATCGCGATCTGGCCGACCTGGGGGCTCGGTTCGACTGCACCGCGCTCGTCGCGCGTGATCCGTGGTTCGAAGGGTTGCCGCTCGGAGGGATCGTTCGCATGCGAGGAGCCGAGGGAGGGATGGTACGCGCGTACGTCGGGGCGCGAGAACGTGCGGCCTTCGCAAACGCGGTTCGCCGCCGTGAGAACTCTCTGCTCGCGCGATTTGGGTCCGCGAATTGGCGCTCGGGAATTCTGCGAGAAGAGGACGGCTGCGCATCGCTTGCAGCCGCCTTTGGGCTGCATCACGCGTGAGCATCGATCACCCCGCACGGCTCGCGCTCGGCATACTAGCCGTTGTCGCGTTTGCCATACTCTACGCGCGTCTCCAACGGCGCGCGACGGCTCGTGATTTGGCCTATTCGAACGTCGCGTTCTTCGTTGAAGCCGCGAGGCCGCGACAATGGATTCCCCGTGGGCTGCAGGTCCTTTGGCTGGCAGCGCTCGCCGGCGTTGTCTTGGGAGTATCCGGTCCGCACGTAACGATGCTGCTGCCGGTTCGGGATGGCTCCGTCTTCATGTGCATCGATACTTCGGGATCGATGGCCTCCGCCGACGTCTTTCCTACGCGCGCGCAAGCAGCGAAAAGTGCGGCCCGAGCATTCATTGCTCAAAGCCCGGCGGGCACGAGGATCGGCATCATCTCCTTCGCGGGAGCAGCCGGCGTCGTTGCGCCGTTGAGCGCCGACCACCAGTCGATCGCCGCGGCGCTCGATGCGGTCCCGCTGCCCAACGGCGCGACGGCTATCGGCGATGCCCTCAAACTCGCGGCCCAGATGCTTCCATCTACCGGCCACCGCGTCGTCATCCTGATCACCGACGGCGTGAACAACGCAGGGACCGATCCGATGGAAGTGGCGCAATGGCTGGGCGCCCATCACATTCCGGTCTACACCGTGGGCATCGGGACGCCAAACGGCGGCCTCATCCCGGGAACCAATGAGGAGGCGACCATCGACGAAGAGGCGCTGGGCGGCTATGCCCGTGCAAGCGGGGGCGCCTATGCCCGAGCCGAGAACGCCACTCAGCTTCGCGAAGCCCTCGCGCGGCTGGGACGCGTCACCTCGCTTGCGCGCAAACCGGTCGACGCATCGTTGGGCTTCGCGGTCGCCGGCGCGCTCGCAATGCTGGCCGCATTTCTCGCCGGCTTTGGACTCGGCCGCTATCCGTGATCGATCCGATTATGTTGCTCGCTCAATGGATCGATGAGGCGGGCGGCCCCGATACCATTTCAGCGATTGCGATGTGTTTGGCGACCGCCGATTCTGGTGGGATGCCGTCGGCTCGGATCGTGCTCTTGCGCGGCCTCGACCAGCGCGGCTTGCGCTTCTTCACGTCGTATCACAGCCGCAAAGGACGCGAGCTCGCAGAGAACCCCCGTGCGGCCGCGGTCCTCTATTGGCCGCAGCTCCATCGGCAAGTGCGCATCGAAGGCGCCGTGACGCCGCTGAGCGACGATGAATCCGACACCTATTTCAACGCGCGCCCGCGCGAACATCGCATCGCCGCCTGGGCATCGGAGCAGAGCGAACCTCTCGAGTCGCACGCAATCTTAGAGGAACGCTTCGCGCACTTCGATCAACGTTTCGAAGGAGAAGACGTACCGCGCCCACACTCGTGGGGCGGCTATCTGCTCGCGCCTGCGCGTATAGAGTTCTGGGAGGGCCGCCCCAACCGCATGCATGGCCGCATTCTTTATACGCGTTCGGAGAGCGCTTGGGCCGTGACGCACCTGCAGCCTTAATTTTGGTGAAGGGTCGGACACAGACACGAACGAGCCGCCAGGGACTTTAGCCACGGTCCAATAATAAGGCCGTTTTAGTGCCTCGGCGCAGCGTGATGGTCATCGGGTCGGGACCGATCGTGATCGGTCAGGCCGCAGAGTTTGATTACGCGGGTGTTCAAGCATGCCGCGCGCTGCAAGAAGAAGGCCATCGCGTCGTCCTGGTCAACTCGAACCCGGCGACGATCATGACGGACCCAGAGGTCGCCGACGCGGTCTATCTGGAGCCGCTCAACGTCGCTTCGCTGCAAGAAATCATCGCGCGCGAACGGCCCGACGCCCTGTTACCCACGCTCGGTGGCCAGACCGGGCTCAATTTGGCCGTCGAGCTTGAGGAAGCCGGCGTGCTGCGCCACTACGGCGTCGAGCTGCTCGGAACGCCGATTGAAACGATTCGACTCGCCGAAGATCGCGAGCGCTTCAAGCTCAAGATGCTGGAGATCGGCGAACCGGTGCCAGAAAGCGCGATCGTTACGGCCATCGAGCACGGTCTTGAGTTCGCGCAGCATGCCGGCTATCCGCTCGTCGTGCGGCCCGCATACACGCTTGCCGGCACCGGCGGCGGAATCGTCTACGATGAAGCGCAGCTGCGAGCGACTCTCGATGCCGGACTAAATGCGAGCCTGATTCATCAGGCTCTTTTAGAGACTTCGCTCCTGGGTTGGAAAGAGATCGAGTACGAAGTGCTGCGCGACAGCGCGGACAACTGCATCGTCGTTTGCAACATGGAGAATATCGACCCGGTCGGCGTCCACACCGGCGACTCGATCGTCGTTGCGCCGTCGCAGACGCTCTCCGACGTTGAATACCAAATGTTGCGCACCGCGAGCATTAACGTTATTCGCGCACTCGACGTCCAAGGCGGCTGCAACATACAGTTCGCTCTCCATCCCGATCGCAGCGAGTACACCATCATCGAAGTGAATCCACGAGTCTCGCGAAGTTCGGCGTTGGCCTCTAAGGCAACCGGGTATCCGATCGCCAAAGTATCGACTCGAATCGCGCTCGGGCAGCGGCTCGATCAAATCGCGAACCCGGTTACCGGCGTGACCAAAGCCGCGTACGAGCCGACGCTCGATTACGTCGTCGTCAAGATACCGCGCTGGCCGTTCGACAAATTCCCGATCGCCGATACGACCATTGGAACGCAGATGAAGTCGACCGGTGAGGCAATGGGAATCGGCCGTACGTTTCGAGCCGCGCTGCTCAAAGCGGTGCGCGGTCTCGATTTGAACCGCGAAGCGCTCACCGGCGCACTCGCCGACTGGAGCGATGCGGAACTGGAAGCCACGGTAGCTAGGCCGACGCACGAGCGCCTTTTTGCGGTCTGCGAACTCTTGCGCCGCGCTCCGGCCCAAGGTCGGGTCAATACGATCGAGCGCATCCATTCGCTCTGCGCGATTGACCGTTTTTGGCTCTTCGAGCTGGCCGAGCTGGTCGCTCTCGAAGAGCGTATGCGCGGTATTCCCTCCCACGGCGATATTACCAGCGCACTGCAGAGCGGCTATTCGACCGTTGGCCTTGCGATGCTGACGCACGACGGAGCGTACCGCAACGAGCGTGGACGCCAGCCGGCATTTCGCATGGTCGATACCGCTGCCGCCGAGTTTCCGGCTAAATCGCCGTACTACTATCTCTCGCGCGGCGAGCTCGACGAGATGCGCAAAACGCCACACGCCGCCGTCGTGGTGGTCGGGAGCGGTCCAATCCGAATCGGACAAGGGATCGAGTTCGATTACAGTTGCGTCCATGCCGCCTGGGCGTTGAAGAGCCTCGGTCTTTCGCCGGTCGTGATCAACAACAACCCGGAGACGGTCTCGACCGACTTTGATATCTCCGACACGCTCGTCTTCGAACCACCCGCCGCGGATGAAGTCGAGGCGACGTACCGCGCGACGGAAGCGCTCGGCGTGATTCTCGCCTTCGGGGGACAGACTTCGATCAATCTGGCGGGCGAGCTGAGCCGGCGCGGGATTCCGATCGTGGGCAGCGATCGCCGCTCGCTCGACATGGCCGAGAATCGCGAGCAGTTCGACGCCGCGCTCGCGCGATTGGGCGTCGCCCGGCCGCAAGGTCGGGCAGCGAGAAGTTTTCGCGAGGCTCGAGCGATCGCGCGCGAACTCGGTTTTCCCGTCCTCGTGCGCCCCTCGTTCGTATTGGGCGGCCGCGCGATGGAGATCGTCCACAACGAAGCGCAGCTTGCCGCGTACGCAGAGTCCGCTCCGGCGATCGCTTCGGAAGCGCCATTGCTCGTCGATAAGTATTTGCGCGGGCTCGAACTCGAAGTAGATGCGGTCTTCGACGGCGACGATCTGCTGATCCCCGGGATATTCGAGCACGTCGAGCGTGCCGGCGTTCATTCCGGCGATTCGATCGGCGTCTATCCAGTCCGGTCGATCGATGCTGCGACCGAACGGCGCATCGCCGAGCTCACCTTTGCAATTGCCTCCGAGCTGCGCATTCGCGGTCTCATCAACATCCAGTTCGTCGTACACGACGGCACGCTTCACATTATCGAAGCCAATCCGCGCGCAAGTCGCACCGTTCCGATCATTCAAAAGGCAACGGGCATCAATCTCGTCGCCGCCGCGACTCGCGTCGCGCTCGGCGAGAAGCTGCGCGACATGGAATACGGAACGGGGCTTCGGCCCCACGTTCCCTACGTCGTCGTGAAAGTGCCCGTTTTCTCTTTCTCTAAGATGGGCGGCGTCGAGACCATGCTCGGGCCGGAGATGAAATCTACCGGCGAAGTACTCGGCATTGACGATTCGTTCGGAGGAGCGCTTCGTAAGGGATTCCTGGCGGCCGGCATTCGTTTGCCCCGCAGCGGCGCGCGCATTCTGGTATCGATTGCCGATGAAGAGAAGGACGAATCGATACCGGTTCTTCGTGCATACGCCGCGCTGGGGCATACGCTCGTGGCAACTCCGGGGACTCGTGCGATGCTGCAGGAGACAGGCATTGCGACGGAACCGATCAATAAGATCGCGGATGGATCACCGCACGTGCTCGACCTAATTCGTTCGCGCGCAGTCGATTTAGTGATCAATGATGCCAAGGGGCCGCGGGAAATCTCCGACGACTACAAGATTCGCCGAGCCGCGGTCGAAGCGAGTATTGCGTGTTTGACGAGTCTCGATACCGCTCGAGCGCTGGCGGAGGCGCTCACAAGCAAGGCTGGACCGCCACGCAGCCTGCAAGAGTATCGGAACGCTCCGGCGACGATCGCCTTGTAGAATCACCAGGCAAGGCCCAGGTATTCGTCATCGGCGTCAGCGCGAGCACCCTGGCCGTCGTCAATACCTTGCGGCCCACAACAGGCGGCGAGATAACGGTACGTCTCATTCCGCTCGCTTGGACTCCGTTGGGTATCGCCATCGGCGACACCCGGCAAGACGTCGGCATTCCGCTCGCCGGGCTCTTCGATTGGATCGACCGCACGTTTTCGGCGGATGACGAGCATGCCGTCGTCGCATCCATCCGCGACCTGGAGCTCTTGGCTCGGATCGGTTGGAACGCGCCATTTCCCGAGCCGCTCGACGACCGCGGCGTTCTCAACGCGGAAGATCTTCCCGCAGAGATAACAGACGCGCTCGCGCGGCCGTCCGTTGGGCTCGTCGCCTGTGTGGCTTGCCGGCGGCTCTGCGTGCGCGATGACTTCAAAAGGAAAGAGACGGAGTTGTGCGCCTGGGATTATCATGCCCAGGTTTTTGGCCGGCGCGGACCCTGGCGAGAGAGCGCGTACGAACCACGTCATTTTGAAACGATTCCTACCTGCGCGTACGTGGTTTCCGACCTCCTGGCGGAACTCGGCGTCGAGCTCTTACTGACACTTGGCGAACTACCGGATTCGGCAAGGCACGCAATCGTCAACATGGTGCTCGAGCAAGATTCCGGGCACTCGCATATGGCCGTGAAGACTGCCGGCAGCATCGTACTCCTGCGTGAAGCGTGACCAATCGCGCGATCCGCGATCTCTCGACGTTCTTCGTGCTACTCTTTGCCACGTTGGCCGCACGCCAAATTTACGTTCAACTCGTAGCCGCTCCCACGATTTTGGCACGGGCGGGTAATCCGCGACACGCGCTGCTCGACGTCGGGCGCGGCCGGATACTCGCGACCGACGGTACGGTGCTTGCAGAAACAGTCGCCGGAAAGCGCGTCTATCCGCTCGGCACCGAACTCGCCCAGAGCGTGGGGTACGCGTCTGCACGCTACGGTACGAGCGGCATCGAACGCCGTTTTGACCGCGCGCTCACCTCTCCAGACTTCAGCGGCGATCCCCTGGGGCAACTTGGCCAGCTCGCTGCATCCCTGCGCGGCAGCCACGATGCGCCCCGAGGCGCCGACATCGTTACCACGATCGTGCCGTCCGTTCAAAGAAGACTTTTCGGATTGCTCTCGCAGTACCCGCGCGCAGCCGGCGTCGTGATCGATCCGCGCACGGGCGCGGTCCTCGCGCTTGCGAGCGTGCCGAGCTACGATCCCAACGATTTCGATGCGGAGTTTCCCTCATTGAGCGAAGATCCGGCAGCGCCGTTGCTCGATCGCGCAGTCGATGGGCTCTACCCCCCCGGCTCGACGTTTAAGATCTTCACTGCCGCCGCAGCGCTCGATAGCAACACCGTCACGATGAACTCGAACTTCGAGGATCCGGGGTACCTCGTGATCGGGGACTTCACGCTGCACGATAACGAGAGCGAAGCGACGGGGTATGCCGATCTTACTACGGCCTTTGCGCTCTCCAGCAACGTCGATTTTGCCCAGATTGCGCTCAAGATGGGCGTCGATACCTTCTACGAGTATTTGGGTCGCTGGGGAATCGGCAACTCGCTCGACTTTCAGCTCCCGGCAGAGCGCGACCGGGTGCCGCCGAAATCGAGCATCGTACCCGGTGAACTCGCTCA
>DATDIA010000195.1:0-10129 GCA_036521295.1 Candidatus Cybelea sp.
GGGCGCGTCGTGGAGGCTTTAAGCCGTCGCTTGAAGGGCCCGTACAACGCGCGCGCAATCGGCGCAAATCGACGGATGCGCCGGGTCGGTCCCGAGCTCGCGATACTTCCAGCATCGTGCGCACTTCTCGCCTTCTGCCGGCAACATCGCGAACTCCACGATGCCATCGGCGCCCTCGCGGTTCTCTCGCTCGGACCCAATCAAACGAAGCTGCGAAACGACCAGTGCTTCGCGGAGGTTGTCACCGAGTGCGTTGAGCCGCTTGTAGGCGTCGGGCGTCACTTCCAATAACAACTGGGCTTCGAAATCGCGCGGGCTTGCCGACGCTGCAACGCGAGCACGCAGCGCGCGCAGCTGCTGCCAGAGCCGCAGATCGCTCTCGAACGCGCCGCCGCGGTGACGCGCGCCGTCAAAAGACGTATCGAATACGCTCTCCGCATCGCCGCGAAGTTCGGCCTTTACGGCTTGCCATGCCTCTTCGGCGGTGAAGGAGAGCACGGGCGCGAGCACGGTGAGAAAACGAGTCAGGACGTAGAGCAGCGCCGATTGCGCGCTGCGCCGCCGCGGGTCGCTCGCTGCCCGCGAATAGAGCGGATCCTTGAGCGCGTCGAAGTAGAGGCTGGACATTCCGCTTTCAAAATCGACGATGCTCAAATAGGCGTCGTGAATGGCGAAGCGATCGTAGGCTGCCTTGACGTTCGCGACGAACGCGTCGGCGACGCTGCACGCGAGACGGTCGATCGGGTCCATCGCGTCGCGGGCGACCATGGCGGCCGCCGCGAAGTCGTCGAGATTCGAGATCATGAAGCGCATGCGGTTGCGCAGATTGCGGTAAACGCGCCCGACCTGCTCGATCACGTTGGGTCCGAAGCGCACGTCGTCGATCGGTTCCACCGAAGCGGCCCAAAGCCGCAATACGTCGGCGCCCCATCGCGCCATCGCGTCGATCACCTCGACGCCGGTGCCGCGCGACTTCGACATCGGGCGCCCTTCTTCGTCGTTCACCCACCCGTTTTTCATGACACGTCGATACGGGGCGCGTCCCTTGATTGCGGCGGCGGTTATTAGCGAGCTTCGAAACCAACCACGAAACTGATCGCCGCCTTCGAGGACGAGATCGGCCGGCCACGGCATGCCGTCGCGTCCGAGAACGGCCAGGTGAGTTACTCCCGATTCAAACCAGATGTCGACGATGTTCTTTTCTTTTTCGAACCCCGTGCCGTTGCAGTGCGGGCAAACGAAGTCGGGCGGCAAGTAGACGTCCACGGGATCGCTCCACCACGCCCCGGCGCCTACCTCACCGAAGCGTTTTGCCGCCCGGCGCGCTACGCGTGCATCGAGCACCGGTTCGCCGCATGTGAGACAGATCAGCGAGGGAATCGGCGTTCCCCACGTGCGCTGCCGCGAAAGGCACCATTCCGGATGGGTTTCGATCATCTGGCGCTGGCGCGCTCGTCCCCATTGGGGCGTATACTCTACCGCGTCGGTCGCATCGATCGCGCGCTGTCGCAGCAGGTTCTGGTCCATTGCGAGAAACCATTGCGCGGTCGCGCGAAAGATCACCGGATTATGGCAGCGCCAGCAATGCGGATAGGAGTGCTCGTACTCTCCGGCGCTCCAGAGCGCTCCGCTCGCTTCGAGATCTTCGACGATCTTCGCATTTGCCTCGAATATCTGCATTCCGGCGTAGGGGCCCGCTTCGGCCGTAAAGCGGCCCGTCGCATCGACCGGATTGAGAATCGGCAAGCCATACTTCATTCCGGTGTCGAAGTCGTCGGCGCCGTGGCCGGGTGCGGTGTGCACGGCTCCGGTCCCGGTCTCCAGATCGACGTACTCGGCGAGCACGATAACCGAGTCGCGTTCCATGAAAGGATGGCGCACCGCGAGGTCGTCGAGCTCCGAGCCGCGCACGCGAGCGAGAAGCGTCGCCTGCTCAAAGCGCTCGCCGAGACTCGTGCGCGCGAGCGCTTCGGCCACGATGACCCCTTCGTCGCCGACGCGGTAGAGGGCGTAGGTCGCATCGGGACGCAACGCGATTGCGACGTTTGCCGGCAGCGTCCACGGCGTCGTCGTCCAAATGAGAAACGAAACTTTTTGCAGGTCACTCAATGCGGCGCCCCGCGCTTCGTCGCGGGGAAGCATGACCTCGAGGATGCGCTCGCGCTGTTCGGGGGTAGCCGTGAACCGCACGTAGACCGAGGGTGAAAACCTCGTTTCGTACTCGACCTCGGCTTCGGCGAGTGCGGTTTCGTCGTGGATGCACCACAGCGTCGAGCGCAGCCCCTTATAGATTTGCTGGCGCTCGGCAAGATCGGCAAGCGCATTGACGATCGTTGCTTCAAACGAGGGATCGATCGTGCGGTAGGGACGATCGAAGAAACCGAAATTTCCCATGCGTACGCGTTGCTCGCGTTGGCGATCGAGCCAAAAAAGTGCGCGTTCCTTGCAACGCTCGCGCAACTCGAGCGGATCGATCGCGTGAAAGTCTTGCACGCCCAGGTACTTGAGCGTCTCGTACTCGATCGGAAGCCCGTGCATGTCCCAGCCGGGAACGAACTTCGCGTACTTGCCGTCGAGTAAGGCAATCTTCACGAAGACGTCCTTGAGCACCATGTTGAGAAAGTGGCCCATGTGCAGGTCGCCGTTGGCGTACGGCGGTCCATCGTGCAGGATCCACGCGCCGTTGGGCGCGTTACGTTCTAAGCGCCGTTCGTAGGTTCGGCGATCTCGCCACCAGGCAAGCCACTGCGGTTCGCGCTTCGGAAGCTCGGCTCGCATTGGAAAGTCCGTCTTAGGCAGATTCAGCGTCGCGCGATAATCCACGATGCTGCTAATCCAACAGCTCGCCGAGCACGTCGAAGTTTCGCTCCGCCGCGGCTTGCACGCCTTCGCGGCTTTGCGTCAACTGCGTGGATATCGCGTCGCGCTCGCGCACGAGCCGATCGACGAGATCGTCGACCACGCCGTCGCTCGGAGGCCGTTCCCCCACGCGCCAGAGCGGTTCGAGTGGATATTTTAGGTCTTCACAGAGCGCGCTGACCTTCGGATCGTACGCAACCGCGAGAAATGGCACCCCATAACGCGCGGCGAGAACGAGTGAGTGCAAACGCATACCGACGACGACGTGCGCGCCGCGAAGAATCGACGCCGCTTTCGCCAAGGTGCATTCCGGCAAGAGCACCGGATTCGATTTACATTTGCGAATGACATCGGTCGACATGGCGGCGTCGGCGGCCCCGCCCAACGGCAGAAATGCGGCGCGGATCTCGTGGCGCAGCGCGAGGCGATCGGCGACGCGCCCGAGCGTTGCGGGTCCGTCGCGGAATGCCGCCGTCTTGCGCACGCTGATCACGGCATATGGGCCACTCTCGGGACCCAGACCGTCACTCGACAGGTCGCTGCCCCCCAACGGAGCTTCATATAGGAAGACGGGGTCGGCCGTGTGCTCGATCGGAGTCCGCGGAACGAGTTCCCGTAACAGCCGGCGGGATCGATCGTCGCGCACCGTCGCGCGATCGAGGCCTCGGCAAAACTTCCTCACCAGCAGACGGCCCCAGAAATCGAGCGGCCCGACGGATTGCGCGAAGACCATCGTCTTGCGTCGCGCGCGAATTGCTTCGCGTAGAATTGCGGCGTAGTAGAGCAGGCTGCGCAGGCTCGTGGCGTCCTGTAACAAGCCGCCTCCCCCGGAGAGCACCACGTCTGCTCTTGCGATCGCCGCGCGGATCGCCCGCCAATCCCAGCGCGGGGTCGATTCGACGCGATGGTTCGCTGCGGTCATTTGCGGTGTTGCGGAGAGCACCTCGAGTTGCGCCGACGGAAAACGCCGCCGCATCCGGTCGACGATCACCTCGAGCAGCGCCTCGTCGCCGAGATTACCGAAGCCGTAGTAGCCGGAGAGCAGCACCCGGGCCATCACCGCAACGTCGCAGGCAGGCGGCGATAGACCCAAATGGCGAGCGCTCCGATGACCGCGCCGATCACCAGTCCGTTGACAATGCGCAGGATCGAGATCTCGATCGGCGTGTGCAGATGCGAGAACGTGTCGATGACATCGCCGATGCCGACTCCGATGCCGAGCGCGAGCAACCATCCGATCAGGCGCCGATGCGGCGGAAATAATGCGGGGAGCAACATCAAGCAGGGAAACCCGATCAAAAACTCCTTGAAACGCGGGCGCACGGCCAGCACGTGGGTGAGCGCGTGACGCAGCGAGAGTTCGAACGGCGATGGCGAAACGTCGCTATCGTTGCCGCTGCGCACGAGCATGAGAGCGCCAAGCGCGATGATGGCGATGCCGGCGAGAAGTTGATAGGTAAGTACCGGCGAGAGGAAGACGTCGCGCGGACGCTGCACGCCCGAACCAAAACGCCGATCGAACAGGTAGAGCCCAAGCGCGATCAGCGGCGGAAGCGCGAGCACGAGCCGCACGCCGCGGAAGCGCTCGATCTCTTCCATCGCCAGCGGTGAGCTCATCACCCCGACCACAGCGAGCGCTCCAAGCAGCGCGACGCCGGTCGCTGCCAGCGTCCAGCCCAAGCAGCGTGCGAATTGCGTGCTGAAAATTGTCGCTGGGATTTCGTTCCACGCCGGAATCAGGATCAGCAGTGCTGCCGTCGCGAAGAGCAGCGCGCCGACCAAAGCGATCGCGGAGCGCGCGAACCCGTCGTGATGCGCCACGATGCCCGCAAGATAGACGAGAATCGTGAGGACGTAAGCGGCCTCCGCGAAACTGCGGCGATACCACCCGAAGAACCCGAGCAAAAGCACGAAAATCGACGGTACGGCTAGTGTGGCAAGACCGACGAGAACGCGATTGTTTCCACGATACAGGGGGATCGGCGTTGCCCGGCCCAGGCGGAAACCGTCGGCCCGCAGTTCGTCGGCGATCTGCTTGACCATCTCGACATTGGTCGCCTCGATCGAAAGACTCCCGTCTTGATGCGTCCACGGGCGAAGGTAGACCACCCTGACGTTGCGTTCGCGAACGCCCAGAACGTATCGCGCGACGACGTCATCGAGTTTCAGCTTGTCGAGTTCGGTCTTTGCGATCGCCTGCACGCGGACCGTACGCCCCGGAATGAGCCGCGCGAGCGTGTCGTTCCCCTTCTGAACCTGACTTGGGTCGTACGTTTCGATCGAGCCGAAATTGAACAGATGATGTTCGAACGCATCGGCGGTCTGCGGCAAGTGATCGGGGTAGCCGAGCACTTGGTTGCTCAGTCCAAAGAAAACGACGGTAGAAACCTTCGGATCGTACTGGAGCGCGTCGTTGAACGTCGCGTCAATCTGCGGCCCGGCAAAGCGCTCGTCGTTCTGAAAGCGCGGAACGATCAGTAGCGCCAGGCGCCGGGCGAGTTCGATCTGGTCGGTCGGAATGCCGAGCGCGGTCGCATTGAAGTAATCTATTTGGGTGCCGACCTCGATCAACCATGGGCGGCTCGCTCGCAATACTCGCACGCTTTTCGCCATGAAATGGAGCCCCAGCTCGTTGCGATAGCGATGGTAGGTTGCCGCATCCCAAATCAAGAGATAGACGGAGCCGCTTGCAATATGGTGGCTGCGAACGAGTTCGGCGAGGAGGGGGTCGCGGATTGGCGTGATTCCCGCCTGATTCGTCAGCGCGGCGCCCGTCGTCGCATAGGCCTTTCCGTCGTATCCGACGTTTGCTCCGAGCTCTTCTGTCAACGCCAGCGACGTCAGCCCGGCGCGCCGCAACGCGATCAAGAAGGCCGCGGGATTGTAATCGTACGAGCGCGCCAAGGCGTCGAAATCCGTAAAGTCCATCGCGAGCTCGACGCGCCGAGCCCGCGACTCGGTGCGCACTCGAAAAAGCGCGACCGCGAGTGAGGCGAGCAGCGCGACGATCAAGACAACGGCGGCATAACGCGTCGCCGGAGTGGAGAGAGTCACGGCTGGTCTGTCACAGAAGGGCTCGCCATAGGCGAGCCCTCCTGCCGTCGCGTATACGCGGTTCCCTTTTTGTCGGGCCACGCATACCGGGTGTGGGCGACGCTTTTCGATTCATCGCGATGCTCGCTGCCCAGGCGAGCTACGCGGTGGCCTCGGGCTTCAACGGTACCCAACTATCCCCTCCCCGAGCCGTCCCAGTTCGGGACACGCCGCTCGAGAAAGGACGCGATGCCTTCGCGTGCGTCGCCTTCGAGCGCATTTGAGATCATTACCGCTTTGGCGTAGTCGTAGGCATGCGCTTGATCCAAATCGATCTGCGCGTAGAACGCTGCCTTCCCGAGCGCTACGATGCGGCGGCTTGCCGACGCAATCTTACGCGCGAGCGCGAGCGTTTCTTCGTGGAGGCGTTCGGGTGCAACGACGTGATTGACGAGACCCCATGCGAGCGCAGTCGGCGCGTCGATCGCATCGCCGGCGAGCAACATCTCCATCGCGCGCTTGCGCCCGATTGCGCGCGTCAGCGCAACCATCGGCGTGCTGCAAAAGAGCCCGATGCGCACGCCGGGCGTTGCAAACGTCGCTTCGGTGGACGCGACCGCCAAATCGCACGCGGCCACGAGCTGACAACCGGCCGCGGTCGCAACCTTCGCGACTTCGGCGATGACCGGCTGGGGAATCGCGGCAATTCGAGCCATCAGATCGACGCAGGCATCGAAGATGGCTCGGTAGGCGTCTTCATCGCGGCCTTGCAGCTCGCGAAGGTCGTGGCCCGCGCAAAAGGCCGGCCCTTGCGCCCGCAACACGACTGCGCGAAGATCGGGTTCCTGCGCCACCGCCGCTAACGCCCTGTCGAGCTCGTGCATCATCGCGAGCGAGAGCGCGTTGCGCCTCTCCGGGCGGTTCATCGTGATAACCGCGATCTCGCCGTCGGGCTCGACTGCGATTCCCTCGTGCAATTGAAGCGTGTTCATAAGCCAGATTCCTCCGTCAGCGATCGCGAGCTCGAACCGCCGACTTCTTCGTTGTGACGTTTTGAACGGAGGCCGCTTCCCGCCTGCACGGGCGACTTGGACGATGACGGGTTCGAACCGCCACGAAACTGACGACGGTAGCGGTTTTCGGCGTTCTGGTTGGCTATCTAGTTGGGCTACAAGGCTTGAATCATCTGTGAACGCGCCAGCCGCGTCAAGCGTTAGCTTAGCGGTCGAGTTCGATCTAAATCTCGCCGCGAATGACCGCGCACGTCGCGCCGTCACGGTCGTCTGCCTTTGCGCAAACTCCGTCGCCTTCATATGGTAGAACACCTTCCAAGCGGGCGCCAATCGGCGCAGCGCGTCGCTATTCCGTAGCTTGGGCGCCTTGACGATTTCTTGACCATTGCGCGATATGTTTTTTCGCCGATGCTCTTTCACTGAAGCAAGTCAGCTTGGAGGTATCTAATGAAGAACCGTTCTGTGCGCCTGCTCCGTTTTTGGGCGGTCGGGTGTGCTCTTTGTATTGCCGGCATCACCGGCTGCTCCGGCGGCGGACACGATGGAAACGCTATTCCGCCCGACAACGGCTTGGTCAGGAAAACGTTGCCGCCGGTCCCGGCGTTCACCGTCGTCGCGACGGGACTGGAGAATCCGCGCGGAATCGCGTTTGGCCCCGACCGGCGGCTCTACGTTGCGGAAGGCGGTTTGGGCGGCTCTCGATCGACAGTGGGCCAGTGCCGGCAAGTTCCGGACGTCGGACCGTATACCGGCGGATTCACGGGCCGTATTTCGGCGGTAAACGTCGCAACGGGCGTCCGCAACACGATCGCCCGCAATCTCCCGTCGTCTGAGACTTCGTCTTCGTCCGGCGGTTTCGTGAGCGGCGTCGCGGACGTCGCGTTCTTGCATCGCACGCTGTATGCGCTCATATCGGGCGCCGGATGCTCGCACGGCTTGGCCGGGACGTTCAACAGCATCGATCGCATCGGTCCGGGGGGCAGCGCCACACCGATCGTCAACTTGAGCAAATTCCAAAAGACCCATCCCGTCGCTCATCCGAATCCGGGCGACTTCGAACCTGATGGAACCTGGTATAGTTTCGCGGCAGTGGGCTACGCGCTTTATGCGGTCGAGCCTAATCACGGCGAAGTGGACGTCGTCAGGCCTGACGGCAGCATCAGTCGTCTCGTCGACGTTTCCGCCACGCAAGGACATATCGTCCCGACGGCAATCGCGTTCGTCCGTCACGGATGGCTAGGCAATGGCGTTAGAAAGGGTCAGTTCGTGCTGGGCAACCTGAACACGTTCGATCCCGGCTCGCAGGACCACGCAAAAGTCTTTCGTTTGACCAGGCAGGGGCAACTCACCGAAATCACCTCGGGGCTTACCGCGGTGACCGGCGTTGCGGTGCATTACGGGCGAATCTACGCCTTGGAAAGCTTCACGGGCTTCTACGCGCCCGCGCCGCCCGTCGCCCACACCGGAACGGTCGTGCAGCTCGCCCGCGACGGCTCGTGGCGCACCATCATTAGCGGACTGAGTTTTCCGACCGCGATGACCTTCGGCGACCGTAACACGTTGTACATCTCGAACAAAGGCTTCGGGCAGCCGACGAATACGTCGGGTGAAATCGTGAAGGTGCAGATACCGGACACCGGCGACTGACGCGCACTCTATCCCGACGTCCAGTACACCGGACGGCCGCAAGCACGTGGATATGCATGTAATCTACGGTTTGCCGCCGTCCGGTGCGGTATTTCCCACCGCACGATATCCGGCTCGCGCTCTGCTCGCGTCCGAGTTGTCGCGCGACGCTGACGAGCTTCGCAAGCAATTGCGCGCATGTGTTGTGTCGCGCGCGGTTTCCTCTGTTCGCCGGTTTTGCTCGTCATTCTCCGTACTTGTCGAATAGCTCGAAGTAAAGCAGGACTGCCTTCCGCGCGAAGTCCCTGGCTTTTCTTTAAGCCGGTTGCCGTGCGGAGACTTATTGCCTTGCCCCACCCTTGCCAATAGCACTGGGACTTGTTGGCTATCGGGTGGCTAAAGGGACCCGGAAGTGACCGGGCGCGACCGGGTCACCGGGTCGAATCGAACCGACACGTAAATGCGAAAACTGCCGACAAGCATTAATTTTGCTGCCTGTCGGCAGAATCGTGACTTGGGCGATGACGGGCTCGAACCGCCGACTTCCTCCTTGTAAGGGAGGCGCTCTCCCATCTGAGCTAATCGCCCTGACTGCACGATCAATTCTGTTGGCGCGCCGCGGCCATAGCTTTTGGGTGGCAAAGGAGAGTTTCCCTAGCCGCAGGCGCCGAAGGTTTAGCGCGGATGGTTAACCGGGAAGGTTCTGCAGTGAACACGAATTTGAGCAAAGAGTACCGAGCCGCCTATACGAACGACATCCGAAACGGCGCATCGGCGCGTCGCGGCATTGCGGGTTTTGCAGCCGAGTGCGGCTTTTCCGAAGACGAGGTTTCCGACATTCGTCTCGCCGCCGGCGAGGCTCTAAGCAACGCGTTCGAGTACGGCAGCGGAACCCCCAAAAGAAAGGTCCGGGTCACCTGCACCTTTGACGACGGCCAATTGACGATTGAGATACACGATCGCGGGCGCGGCTTTCCCGAACCCTCCGTTCGATCGAGCATAGAGCCGGACGACCGGGGACGCGGTTTCGGCATCTTTCTCATGCGCCGCTTGATGGACGAGGTTTCGTTCGCGCACAACGGGACCGTCGTAAGGCTAGTCCGCCGCCAGCTGAGAGCTCGTTAGACAAGCCCCGGGGCTAGGGCTTCGCTTGTGCGATCTTCTTTTGAAGGAGAGAGATCGCCGCGCGCAGCTGCGCGTCCTTGGCGACTTCGCCGAAATGCGCGTCTCGGTTTTCATCGACCCGAACGTCCGGGTCGATGCCGCGAAGATTGATATCGCGCTGGCTCGGCGTCAGGTAGTGCGCGGTGGTGATCTTGATGGCGGCACCATCGGGGAGCGGCGTCAAAGTCTGCATCACGCCCTTCCCGAACGTCCTCGCTCCAACCAGCGAGCCAATTCCATCGTCCTGCAACGCGCCGGCGGTGATCTCCGAGGCGGAGGCCGTGAATTGATTCACGAGCACGGTGACCGGCAGCGAAATCGAGGGATTTGCGTCGGCATCGATCGTCGTAGCGTGTTTTCCGCGCTCTTCGACCGTTACCAGCGCCTTGTTGGCAATAAATCGCGAGCTGATGTCCAACGCCGAGTTGACGTAT
>DATDIA010000196.1:0-4180 GCA_036521295.1 Candidatus Cybelea sp.
GGTTTGCGAGGTGAGCTTCGGCGCGCGCCGCTTCGATCGCCACGCAATCCAGCCGGCACGGGTGTGCTTCCCCAAACGAATCCACTCAGTGTCCAGTCTCTCTGCTAAACTTCCGCGGTTTATCCCCAGATACGATTCCAATGCCGCTCGATCGCGGAGTAGCTGTCGCCATCGAGCGGATGCGGGAATTCGGTTGTACGAGTATAGCCTATAGGACAGCTCAGACACGTCGACGACCTCGAGCGCCTCGGCATACTGAAGCGCTCGGCGCGAAAGCGTAGCGATGAAGCGTTCAGGCTCCGTTGATTTGCTCTCGGCGACAACGATTTTGACAGCCGCTGGTCCGCAAAGCATTTCACCGTTTACATCAATTTGCAAGATCTCATCGAGGACCATCTTGCCGATGAACTTGTCGCACTGCTCACCTAAGGCGTCTACAACATATTGCGGCAGGGGTGCCGCGTTCTCGAGGGTCAAGAACAAAAGCGCCGTATCGGTCGCGACGGATTTGATGGTAAGACGGGTGCCGCTACGAGGCCGTAGTACCCCGTAGCACTGAAGATCGTCGTGCAGACCTTTCAAGGCAAGTTGCTCTGGCGCCGCGAGGCGATGGAAGAGCACCAGCTCGTAGGCTGGATTTGCTCGAAAGCGAAAATTTCGAAGAGTCGGCGCGGCTATCTCCGAGCTCTATGTTTCGTTAAGAATCTCAGTCCGAAGCCGGTTGAGCTCGGCTTGAGCCCGATCAAAATTGCTCTGAAGCATTTCGATTTGCGCCAGCGTGTGAGGTTGCAATTGCTGGCCGCCCGGCTCCCCTTCGCGATCAATTTCTTGGAGCGCGCTCGCCACTTGGTCTTTCAGCGCCCCAAGCAAAAGTGCCAGGTTTGCCGGAACCTCACCAGGCGAAAATTGGAAGAAGCAGGATGGCCCGCCGGCCGCCCGGGCACCCTCTTCGTCAGACCGTATAACGCTAACAAGGAGGTCCTTAACGCGAAACATCGCTTGCTCTCTCCTTCTGCCGTTTTGAGGTGACAAGACTAGCAGGCTGGTTGCATGTAGATTACTCCCTTGCGAGCGAGAAAGGAAGGGGCGCGGAGACGGATTTCGTGGGATCAGCGCCGCGCATTTCCAACTCAATTATTGACAAGCCGCAAAACGTGCGGGGTTCTCGTTTGGCCCCGGCCGAGCTTGGGAAGGCTTGCAAGAACCAATAGGAGATTTGCATGCCTCGCAAGACACAAAAAAAGAAATCCGGCGTGGCGAAGTCTGCTCGACGAGTTGGAAAGTCGACCGTCGCGCGAGCTCGTAAAGCCGGCGCTACCGCGGGCCGAAAAACGGCGGCTTCGGTAAAAAAGGCCGCGAAGGGGACCGCCAAAAAGGCGGGCGGCGCAGCCAAGTCGATAAAGAAGGCGGTGGCCAATCCTCGTCGCACGGTTCGGCAAGCCGCCACGAACGTCCACGAAACGGCGCGCCGGGCGCGCGACGTCGGCGAAACTGTGACGACTGCCGGCGAAGTGCTCACCCAAGCCGCCAACTGGGTCGACTCGATGGCGATGCGTGCCAAAGCACGTACGAAACCAGGGAGAAAGCGCCGCTAGAAAAGTCGGCTTGCCATCGCCTGAGCTTTGTGGTACAAAGTCCATAGCTTTGCACCACAAAGCTATGGAAGGCGGTCATGGCTCGAGCGAGCGTCGTAGTTCTCAGAAGCGTCGTAGGCGCGTGGCTTTTTGCCATCGCGGCGGAAGTCGGCGTTACGGTCGATAGCGTGGATCGGGTCGAGCACTCGCTACGATTGAGGCAGAACGGATGGAACTAGAGCGGGCGCTTTCCGATCTCGCCGAAGTCCGCGATCGGCTCGTGCGCGTTCAGCGATTCGACGGTTATTCGGCGGCGGCGGCAATCGCAAGCGGAATCGGCGCTTTGATTGCGGGCTCCATCCAATGGCTGACCGATCCGCTGCCCGAAGCGCCGGATGCCCTGCACCGCTACGTCGTCATTTGGATGACGTGCTTAGCCATCGCGCTGGCGCTGAACTACGGCGCCGTCGCGATTTGGGTCTTGAGGCATCACGGTCCGGGCGCGAGGAGCGGGTTTCGCTCCGCCGCCCGATCCATTGCACCCAGCGTCGTGCTCGGAGGTCTGCTTACCGTCGCGCTGATCGATCGCGCGGCGTTCGCGCTGCTGCCGGGTACCTGGTTTGCGCTCTACTCGCTGGGACTCTTTGCCTCTCGCGACGCCATACCGCAATCGACGTTTCCGATCACGCTCGGCTTTGCCGCGCTTGCCGCGCTCTTCCTCATATCGCCGTTGCAGTTGGTTGCGCTCTCGTGGTGGGTCATGCCGCTTGGCTTCGGCGTCGGCCAGATTGCCGTGGGTACCTTGATTTGGCGGGAGCGCGCGTCATGAGCGACGCGCGAGAAGCGCCCTTTTCTTATCCGCGCTTGGAGCGCATCTTCCACGAGCGCGGCCGCTTGGCGATCTGCACGTGCTTGATCGCCTATCCGGACGGCCTCAGCTTCACCGAGCTTGCCGCGGCGTGCGATCTTTCCGACGGGAATTTGAACCGGCACGTGCACGCGCTGGCCGAGCTTGGAATCGTAACGACCGAAAAGCAGCGCGCTGCCGGAAGGCCGCAGACCGTCTATCGCATCACAAAACGCGGGCGTCAGCGTTTTCTCGCCTATGTCGACGAACTCGAATCCGTCGTGCGCGACGTTCACGAACGATCGAAGCAAACCGCCGCCCACGCGAAACTGGCGACGACGTGACCCCACGCCACGTCGCCATCATCATGGATGGCAATCGGCGCTGGGCGACCGAGCGCGGCCTTCCGATCTCCTACGGCTACCGGCGCGGGATCTCGGCGCTGCGCGAAACGTTGCGCGCGGCCAGCGCCGCTCGCGTGGGCGTCATAACCGCGTACGCATTCTCCGAAGAGAACTGGGAGCGGCCTGCCGGCGAGGTTGGGTTGCTCATGCGGATCTGTGCGCGCGCCGCCCGCGGCGAGCTGCGACGACTCCTCACGGAAGGCGTGCGCGTCAGGCTCTGCGGTCGAACCGAACGCCTGCCGGCGAGCACCCGCGCCGCGTTGGAAAGCCTCGTGGCGGAAACCTCGCGTAATCGCGGCATCTTGCTGAATCTTGCGGTCGACTATGGGGGTCGCCGCGAAATCGGCGACGCGGTGCGCGCTTTGGCCGAAGAAGTACGCAGCGGGTTGCGCGATGCTTCGTCGATCGACGAAGGAGCGCTTGCGAGCAGGCTCTACACGGCGGGGCTTCCCGATCCGGACTTGATCATCAGAACCGGCGGCGAGCTGCGCATGTCAAACTTTCTCTTGTTCCAGTCGGCATACGCCGAGTTTTGGGCCACGCCGACCTATTGGCCGGACTTCGACAAAACGCACTTCAAGGCCGCGCTCGACGACTTCGAATCGCGGCAACGACGCTACGGCACTTGACTCGCTAGATCTGTCCCAGGTATCCGATAAAGCGCTGAGTCTTCGGGTCGTCCCACCAGTTCGCTACGATCGCTTCGAGTTCGGGCAATGCGCGCAATGCGCCCACGTGTTTTTCGATCGCGCGACGATTGGGTGCGCTTCCTTCGACGTGAGCGTGCAGCTCGTCGATGGTCTTGTGCGCGGCATGTCCCTGCGGAAGCGCGGCGTGCAGGTTCTCGCGAGGCAGCGGCGGGCGCAGCAATGGCAGCATCGTTTCCGCCTGCGTGATCAGTTCTTCGCCGGCAATAAGCCCCGTATCGTCGGCGTCCTCGATCGCCTCGCGCCGCTCGTCTTTCTCGTCCATTGGGGCCATCGTACTCGCTGGCGCAACAGCGCCCCTCTTGAGCCTCACGCTCGGCATGCCGCGATCGCGGCTTGGCCGAGGCAAATGCCGCCGTCGTTGCAGGGAACGACCTCGTTCGTCCAGAGCCGTTGCCCGAGCGACCTTCGCAGCTCGCGCATCAACAGCACGTTCTGGAACACGCCTCCCGAGATGACGATGCGTTCGTGGCCAAAAAAGCGGCACGTCTCGAGAATTCCTGTAACGACGGCGCCGTGGAATGCTCGCGCGATTTCGCATATGTCGCGTTTGCGGAGACGATCCTCAACGATAGCTGCAAGCAACGGCACGTAATCGAGCTGTCCATCGCGCAGGGAAAAAGAATAAGGGCGCACTGGAGCGCTGCG
>DATDIA010000197.1:0-5407 GCA_036521295.1 Candidatus Cybelea sp.
CCGAATGAGGTAGAGGCCCAGGCTGGGCGCGTAGTTCAGCGCGGGGATCGGCTTGCCGTCGAATCCGCGCTGGGAGATTTCTTGGGTCGTCGTGGCGGCAATGCGACCGCAGGCGATGATCGCCGGAATGACGGTCGCATCACCGGGATTCAGCTCGTACCAAGTGCCTGATTTTGCCGCATGCGCGGTAATCGTCCAGCTCGGTGCCGGCGCACCGCTTACGAAGTGCTTTTGCAGCTCGGTAAGCGATTGCGTCGCGAGATCGCGCACTTGACTGGTGCACGACGGCGACGTCCGCACTGCAAACGGATCGTTGATCGGCGTCGTCGGAAGTTTGTAGAAGCGGAACATCTCCTGTCCCGGCTGCGGTTGGCGCGCGACGAAGTAAAGGCCGACGGCCGGCATGAAGTTGAGCTGCGGCACGAAGAAGAGCGGGCTCGAGGGTGTAAAGAGCTTGCGCTGCGTGACATCATCGCTGCGCGCGATGTGCAGCGACATGCAACCAGCCAAGGCGCGCAGCACGCCGGTGCCTTTGGGAACGATCGCGAGCGCATAAGTCGCGCCGAGCCCATGATAGGTAACCGTTGCATCGTTCAGCAACGGCGCCGGCATGGTCGCCGGATAGCCGGCCGCCGTTCGCGCCTCTTCGATTCGCGCCGCATAGGTTTTGAGCTCGGCTGAAAGCTGCCGCGCCTTCGCGGCATTCTCCGCGCTGCACGTGGACGGATCAGCGGTGACAAAAAACGGATCGGCAGGCGGCGTTTGCGGCAGCGGTGAGAAACGCGATTGAAAGCCGCGGCCGCCGCCCGGACCGCCGGGACCGCCCGGGGCGCCGGGGGGACCGCCGTTAAAACCAGGACCGCCGGGGCCACCGGAACCGCCTCCGCTGCCGCGAGCGTGGAAGGCAGTTGCCGTCTGCGATGAGAGTACGCCTTGGCCGAAGCGCGCCGAGTAGGTTAACGAGTACGTGCGCGGCATCAGCGGGCGCGCGATGTTCGCGATGTCGTATCCGCCTGCGGTTGTGAACGGTACCGCGTTGGCCGGGCTTGCGAATATTCCAGAATAGGCATCGGTGATGTTTGTCGCCGCAAAGGTGAGCGTTCCGCGCGTGAGCTGCGCGGTGACGCCGGCATCGTAGGTGGTGTAAGGCGGCAGGTTGTTTGGATTGTTCGTGCCGACATGCTGGGCATCGGCGAGCCACTCGAACATCGAGTGCGGCGCCTTGTAATCGAGCACGATGCCGGCCTTCTGCAACGGCACGTTGGGGAGCTGTTGGCCCGGAATCGTGATCGACCACGGATTGTCGAAGATGTAACTATTCGAGGATGCCTGGGCGCCGGTAAGATTGTAGTACGGCTGAATGACGAGGCTCCCTAACGTGACATATCCCGTCAGCTCCGCGCCTTGATAGAGGCGCTGCACGCCCGAGACCGGCGTTAAGAAGTAGAGCTGCTGCGCCGAAAACGGCGTAGCCGGCGGCGTGTTGCAGCCGGCCGGAGAGTTGTAAATCTGCGCGACTTCTTGAAGATAGCCCGCCGGCAACGCGCCGAGCGCATTGAGCACGTAGCCGTCAACGTAGACCGGCAGCAGCACGCCGTTTTGCACCTGGCGGTAGAGCGTGAGCGAAACGTTACCGGCGTGCAGCTGATGCGTGTAGCTGACGCGAAGCGAATTCGAGGAGTTGTTTTGCGGCTGCTCGCCGGGTGCGTTGCCGTATGCGACCTTTCCGACACAATCGAACCGCAGCGAGGCCGGATCGCTGAGGATTTGGAGCCTGCCCTGCGTCGCTGCAGCCCCGCCGAGCGCAAACGATGCGCTGTAGGTATCGCGCGTGGTGGGGTGCCAGGTGGCGCCGACGCTGGCGAGCTCCGAAATCCCGGAGTTGCCGGTAGCGGTGCTCAAACCGGCCGATCCTGCGAGCGAGAGCTTATCGCTCGAGTGGATCGTGTCGGTCGCTTGCAGCACGTCATACTGCGTCGTTTCCATGCCGCTGTAAAACTCAGCAGCTTGCGGAATCAGCGGCGTCGTGGAGAACTGCGACGACGTGCCATACGCCTGGATTGAGATCGTATGGCGCTCTTTCGCGGGCAAGGTCGCGTTCACGACGTAGCCGGTCGATCGGGTGTCGCTGGAGTAGCCTGTCGGCGACGGCAGGCCGTTCACATAGCGCGCGAGTTCATTTAAGAGGCTGCTCGAATCGAGCGAGAACACGGAAGTTTGAAGCTGGGTCGCCCCGATCAGGGCATTGTCGGCGAGCGAGTAGAGCTGCACGTTGCTGCTGTCGGTATTGTTGGGGCCATATCCGCAGGGCAGCGTCGTCGCCGGCTCGCCGTTGTAACGCAGGCATACGATGTTGGTGTTTCGGGTCGAGTTCATAAACAAGCCGGTCAGCGAATTATCGTCGCTGAACTCATAACGCGTAGAGAAGACATTTCCGGAGATCGTGCTATCTCCGTCGTGGACGTAATCGAGTCCGCTGGCGTCTTCATAGAGATCGCCGTCGATCAGGCTTGGGTAAAGCCGATCGACGGTCTGCACCGCGAGTCCCAGCTTGCCGGCCGACCCCGTTTCGGCGACAGAGTAATTGTAACGGCCGTTACTGCCGGTGGACATTTGGATCTGCGAGATCCAGCTCAACGTCGGCTGCAGCGTACTAAAGTTCACCGAACCGCCGAGGCCTCCAAGCGTCGGCCCCATGTGTACCGAGGCGCCCTGGAAGAGATCGGTCGCAAAGCCACCGAGATTTCCGGTCGAGCCCGGCGCGTTGAGCGGAATGCCGTCGAGGGTGAGCTGCGTCTGCGACGGGTCGTGGCCTTCGAGCGAGATTGTCTGAGTCGCGTCGCTATCATCGCTGGACGTCGAAACGCTTACTCCGGAGAGCTTATTGAGTGCATCGGCGAGATCGGTCGAAAGCCGGCGCTGCGGCGAGTTCTGGTCGATGCTGGTGGACGAAATCGTCGCCGAAGCCTTAGCCGTCACCTCGCCGATAACTTTTAGGCCGCCGGTTGCCAAGGCCAACGCGAAGCTTACCGTCACGATTCGGCCGTCGAGCACTTCGAACGAGGCGGAGGTCAGGCTTTGGTAGTTGCGACGGACGATTCGCGCGCGGTAGATGCCGTCGGGAACATCGGTAAAGACGACTTTGCCGTTCTTTCCGGTGAGTTCTGAGGTGATGACCGGGCCATCGAGAAGCACGCGAGCGAGTTCGATCGGCTGCTTGGTGGTCGCGTCGACGACGACAATATCGATCTCGCCGGAATCGGACTGTGCAGTCGCGCTGGGCGTTAGGCCGGCCAATAGCACGAGCAGCGAAACGATAGCAGCAGCGTTCCGTCTGAGCATCTCCACAGGATTATAAGTAAGGCCCGCTTCGAGCGCCTGAAGTTGGCCTGTGAAAGTTTAGATTGTGATCGTGACGGCGGTGCCGTGACCCGGTGCGCTGTCGATGGCGATGCCTCCGCCGGCGCGCTCGACTGCGCGCTTGGCAATCGCCAAGCCCAGACCCGTTCCGACGATCTCGCCCCGCTGGTCGCCGCGGTAAAACCGTTCAAAAGCATGAAGACGCTCGGACTCCGACATGCCGGGGCCGTCGTCTCGGACCGTAATGACGGCGTGACCGTTGCTGCGCGCCGCGCTTAAATGAATCGGCGCGTCGGGCGCATATTTCAAGGCGTTCTCAATGACATTCCAAACCGCCTCGGCCAGTTCACTTCGATCGGCTTCGATCGTTTTGAGGCCGTGCACGCTGTAGTCGATCGTCCGGCGATCGTCCAAACGCCGTGCGGCTTCGCATTGCGTGCGCAGAAGCTCGGCGACGTCGATATGCTCGATATGCGGCGCAGCCTCCGAATCGAGCCGTGCCAAACGCATGAGCCGGTCGATCAATCCGCGCATGTGCTCTTTCTCGAGAGACATCGTTGCGAGGATCTGACGCGCAATCCGCGGCTCTTCGATTGCGCCACGGCGCAGCACGTCGATATACCCGGCAATCACGGTAAGCGGCGTTCGCAGTTCGTGCGAGGCGTCGGCAGCAAACTGGCGCATGCGTTCCTCGGCCTGCCGGCGATGGTCAATGGCCGTTGCAACGCTCGCAACGGCATCGTTGAAGGCCAAGGTGAGCGACGCTATCTCGTCGCCGCCGGCCATAACGAAACGCCGCTGCGTGTAATCGCCGTCAGCCAATGCTCGCAACGAATCGCTCACCTCATTGATGGGCCGCAGCGATTGCTGCGCGAAGAGGCGTCCGACGAACCAGGAAAGCAGAATCGCAGCCAACGCGATCGTGAGCACGATCCGCCAATACGGGACGAGCGACACGAGTAAAAGCGGGAAGGATGGGCCGAAGCCGACATACCCGCCCTCGACGGAGGTAAGCGAGAGCGGCTCGAGCAGCGTGGGATCGGGCGGGAGCGGTGATATCGGGCCGCGGTAGTTATACGGCCGAACCGCCCCATGCGCAGGATGAGCGGTGGTGGTTAGTTGCGGCCCACGAAGCGACGGCGGAATAAAATGTTGCATTCCGCCGGCCGCCAGCACGGCTGCCAGCGGTTTTGGACGCAGCGTCTTGTCGCCCGCGAGGTAACGCCCTTTCAGATCGAAGACGGTCACGCGCAATCCGATTCTGCTTAGCGCGTTAACGATTTCCGGCGCAGCCTGCGCGAGCGTCATTCCTTCGCGCCGATATTGATCGACGAGGATTCTGGCCTCTTCGTGCTTGGCCATCATGACGTCGCCGGAAAGCTGCTGCAACTCAAAGACCAAGGCAATGGAGGAAGCGAGGATGACCACTAAGACGGTCACGCCGAGCAGCACGGCATACAGGGCGGAAAGGCGCGCCGCCAGCTTCACTTTTCGAGCGCTATCCTACTGCGAGAGGCCGTAGCCGACGCCTCGGACCGTCCGAATGAACGAGCCGGGTTCGCCAGGCCGATCTACCTTCCCACGAAGATACGAGATGTATGTCTCGACAATATTAGGGCCGCCCTCAAAGTCGTGCCCCCAAACAATTTCCAAGAGGTGATCTTTGCTGAAGACGCGGCGCGGTTCCCGCATAAAGACTTCCAGCAGGTCGAACTCGCGCTGCGTGAACTCAAGCGGTTCCTTGCCCCGCCAGGCCTCGCGCGTGGCGGGATTGATTGAGATGTCCCGCCAGCGCAGCACGTTTTCTTCGATGAGCTGAGGCCGTCGCAGCTTAGCCTGAAGCCGCGCGATCAACTCTTCGAAGACGAATGGCTTCACGAGATAGTCGTCGGCGCCGGAACTCAATGAGCGCACCTTGTCGTCGGTGCCGCCCTTGGCCGTAAGCATGAGGATGGGCGCTTGCGTGATTTCGCGCAGCCTCGGCAACAGCGTCACCCCATCGATCTTCGGCATCATGATATCGAGCACGATGAGTTCCGGATCGAAG
>DATDIA010000198.1:0-5310 GCA_036521295.1 Candidatus Cybelea sp.
CACGACCCTCGCCCCGCCGAACGGCTACGCCCACGTCGGACCGGCCGGCGCGGGGCATTTTTCGAAAATGGTCCACAACGGCATCGAATACGGCCTGCTTCAAGCGTACGGGGAAGGTTTCGAAATCCTCAACGCCTCGCCGTACGACTACGACTTGGGGCAACTCGCCGAACTGTGGACTCACGCCAGCGTCGTGCGCTCGTGGCTTCTCGAGTTGCTGGTGCTCGCTTTTAAGGAAGATCCCGGCTTGAAAGATATTCGCGGTTACGTCGACGATACCGGCGAGGGACGCTGGACGGTCGAGGCGGCAATCGACGAAAACGTGCCGGCACCGGTCATCACGCTTTCACTGCTCGCGCGCATGGCATCGCGCCAAAACGAATCGTTCAGCGCCAAAGTGGTCGCCGCCTTACGCAATCAGTTCGGCGGGCACGCCGTCAAGAGCGAGACGCATGCCTGACGAGTCGGTCATGACGCCGGCGCCCCCCGCGATGGACGGCGCGGCCGGCAATCCGCTTCGCGCCGGCCTCCCCGCGGACCGCATCACCAGTCCGTGCAGCGCCGTTTTTTTTGGCGCCAGCGGCGACCTTTTTAAGCGAATGTTGCTGCCGGCGATCTACTCGATGCGCCTGCGCGGCACGCTTCCCACCGATTTCGCGCTCGTTGGTTTTGCGCGCTCGCCGTATAGCGACGACGCCTTTCGCGAGTACTGCCGCAAACAGCTCGAGCTCTTCATGCCCGCCGACTCAAAGCCCCAAGGTACGCTATGGGAGGATTTCTCGCGCCGTATCAGTTACGTCAGCGCAGATTTCAACGATACCGGTCACTTCGTCGCATTGAAAGAGCGGCTGGCACAGAACGACCGCGACTTCGGAACTGCCGGTAATCACCTGTTCTATCTCTCAACTCCCCCGCCGGTCTTCCCCGAAATCATCAAACACCTCAAGTTATCCGGCCTCGATAAAGATGCCCAAGGTTGGACGCGGATCATCGTTGAGAAACCCTTCGGCACCGACTTAGAGTCGGCGCGCGCACTGCAGCGTGCGATTGAGGCGGTCTTCCCGGAGAGCGAGATCTATCGTATCGACCACTATCTCGGCAAAGAGCCGGTGCAAGACATCATCGCGCTACGTTTTGCAAATACGATCTTTGAGCCGATTTGGAACCGCAACTACGTGCAGCACGTGCAGATCACGTCGGCCGAGTCGCTGGGCGTCGAAGAACGCGGCGGTTACTATGACCATGCCGGCGCGCTGCGCGACATGATTCAAAACCACGACATGAACTTGCTTGCGCTCGTCGCAATGGAAGCGCCGATCAGCTCGAGCGCCGACGACATTCGTAATGAGAAGTACAAAGTGCTCTCGGCCATCGAGCCGCCGGCCCACGCGGCGGTATGGTCGATGTCGGCTCGCGGGCAGTACGGCCCCGGGACGATCGACGGACGCCCGGTCAAGGGCTACCGGCAGGAACAGGACGTCTCGCCGGACTCTAACACGGAGACCTTCGCGGCGGTAAAGCTCTTCGTCGAGAACTGGCGCTGGGCGGGCGTTCCGTTCTACCTGCGCTCCGGGAAGCGTTTGCCGCGTAAGGTCTCCGAGATCGCGGTCACGTTCAGACCGATCCCTCACCGATTCTATGGCGAGTCGACCGACCAAATCGAATCGAACGTGCTCGTGATCAAAATCGAGCCGGACGAAGGTATTTCGATGCGCTTCGAAGCGAAGGTGCCCGGCCCAAAAGATCACGTGCGCAGCGTCTACATGGATTTCAACTACGGCAGCGGCTTCGGCGTGCAATCTCCCCCGGCATATGAGCGGCTCATCGGGGATGCGATGCTCGGCGATCAGACGCTCTTTACGCGTTGGGATGCCGTCGAGCGCGCCTGGGAGATCGTCACGCCGATTCTCGACGTCTGGAGGAACACGAAAGACTTTTCATTTCCAAACTATGCGGCCGGAAGCCAAGGACCCGAGTGCGCCAAAAGCCTCTTCGCCGACTGGCGCCACCTGTGAGCGTGAATCTAGGCTCGATACTCGACGAGTTGACGGAGTCGTACCGCGAGCGAGGCTGCGAAGCCAGCGTCGCGACGATGACGGTCGTCGTCTTCTTCGAAAACCCGGCGATCGGCGAGCTGGCGCGCGAACGCATTCGGATGCTCGCGACGAAGCATCCGTCTCGCGTGATCGTGCTTGACGGCGCGCAAAGCGATAGCATGTACCGGGTAGAAGGCTGCGATTGGGTCGAACTCGGGGTTAAGGAAAGCGGTCCCGAGGTGCTGCGGTCGGCGGTGGGTACGCTGCGCCTTTCCGAAGCGCCCGTCGTGCTCCTCTGGATCGCCCACGGTATCGGCAACGATGCCCGCTTTGCGATGCTGAGCGAGAACGCGCAGATGGTCGTCTACAACAGCTCTCTGCTCGATACCGGTCACGAGGCGCTCTGCGAGCTCGCGGATTACGTCGGCGAGCATCCTGAAAACTCGCTCGCGGACATCGCCTATCTGCGACTCGCGCCGTGGCAAGAGTGCGTCGCCATCTTCTTCGACGGTGCGGCTGCCGCGGAGCTTCGCGATCTGCAACGCGTCGAAATTGCGTGCGGTTCGGAACCGGAAGCTTTTTATCTCCTAGGGTGGTTGGCGAGCCGTCTGCAATGGACTCCGTGCGCCGCCGACGCGTTGCTCAACCAATTCGGCAAGCAGGTGGCGTTCGAGATAAGGCGCGAGGGAGAGCCGCGACGGATCGCACGAATCGCGCTGCGCTCTTCGCGTTCTACTTTCCTCGCCGAGGTCGACGGGACGCAGGAAACGATCCTCTTGAGTGCCAGCGGATCCAGCAAACATGATCCTCGGTACCGTGCGATTACCAATCCCGGCATTGCCGCGCTCGTCGAGCGAGCCATTCTGTGGGGCCATAACGACCAAATCTTTCGCGCCGCGCTTGCCGCCGCGGGCGCGATACTCGCCCAAAGAAAGGAGTAGCGATGCCCGCTCGAGGGGAGCTGCACGTCTATCGAGATCCGCAGACGGTGGCGCGAGCGGTGGCCGAACTTTTCATTGCCACCGGCCGGATGGCCGCGGCGGAGCGCGGCGCTTTTCGGGTTGCGCTTTCGGGCGGCAATACGCCACGCGCTGCGTACGCGCTCTTGGGGCAGGAAGCGTTACGCGAAGAGCTTTCGTGGAGCGACGTCTTCATTTACTTCGGCGACGAGCGATGCGTCCCGCCAACCGACGAACAGTCGAACTACCGAATGGCGCAGGAAACATTCTTAGACGCCGTCGGAATCCCGCATGCCAACGTTCACCGAATTCGCGGTGAGGCGGATCCCGGGCAGGCAGCGAACGAATACGCGTCGATTCTGCGCGCCGATCTCGGCGACGCGCCTCGGCTCGACCTCATGATGCTTGGTCTGGGGCCGGACGGCCACACCGCATCGCTCTTTCCGGGAACGCCGCCGGATACGGACGACGATGCGCTCGTGCGCGCCGTCTACGCGCAATCCCAAATGATGTGGCGCGTAACCATGACGCCAAAGGTCATCAATCTCGCGCGCACCGTTGTCTTCGCCGTCGAAGGCGCCGCGAAAGCGCAGATCCTCGCGGCCGTCTACCAAGGACCCATCGATCCCGTCAAATACCCCGCGCAGATCGTCCAGCCGGTCTCTAAGCGCCTGCTGTGGCTCGTTGACGAGCTCGCCGCGGGCATGCTCAAAGAGAAAGCGCACTGATCGACTAAGTGAAGCGGCTCATCCTCAACGCCGACGATTTCGGAGCCGCGCCCGAAGTTAACGAAGCCGTTGAACTCGCCCATCGTACCGGAGTTTTACGGGCAGCAAGCCTCATGGTAGGCGCGCCGGCCGCCCAGGACGCAATCGATCGGGCTCGCCGATTGCCGGGACTCGCAATCGGGTTGCACGTCGTATTGGTCAACGGCCGTCCGGTTCTTCCGGCGGATCGCATTCCGGATTTGGTCGATGGGCGCGGGGAGTTTCTCGTCGACTTGGTGCGGGCTGGATTTCGTTTCTTCTTGCGCCGCGGCGTGCGCGCTCAGTTAGCTGCAGAGATTCGAGCGCAGTTCGAGCGGTTTTCGGCAACCGCTCTGCCCCTCGATCACGCCGACGCCCAGTCGCACATGCACGTCCATCCGACCGTTTTTGAATTGATTTTGGAGATTGGCCGCGAGCATGGGCTACGCGCCGTGCGCATTCCCCGCGAGCCGTTCGGGCGGACCCGCACGATCGAGCCCTGGGTCGCACTCATGCGTTCGCGCGCTCGGCGCGCCGGCCTCGTTCACAACGATTATGCGTTTGGCGTCAGCGACGCCGGCGCGCTTACGGAAGCGCGCGTTCTGCAAATCCTCGAGAAGCTCCCCGATGGCGTTACCGAGGTCTTCTTCCACCCGGCTACGGCGCCGTTGGTAGGCGCGGATAAGGGCGCCGAGCGGTTTCGTTGGACCGATGAGCTCGCGGCGCTCACAAGCTCGCGAGTCCGCGACGCAATTGCGAAAAACCAGATCGAAAGCGTGACGTACGGTGAACTATCGCGCTTCGTCGCATCCTGAGCCTATCGATGACGCAGGCATTGACGCTCGCTCTATTCATCGCCGCGGTAGCGAGCGCGTGCTACTTGGTCATCGCGACGCTGCGACTTGGGCTCTTTGCATACCGTCCGCTCGAGTTCGCGTCGGAGTTTCTGCCGAGCATGACCGTTCTCAAACCCATTGCCGGTCTCGAACTCAATCTTTACGAAAACCTCAGATCGTTTTGCGACCAAGAATACGCGGCGTTTTACGAAATAATCTTCTGCATTCATTCAGACCGCGATCCCGCCCGCGCCATTGTCGAAAAGGTCGCGGCTGAGTTTCCCTCGCGCGCACGTGTCGCGATCGGCGAAACTCCCACGATGGCCAATCCGAAGATCGCTAATCTCGCCAAGCCCGGTGTGGAGCCGCATGGTGAAATCGTCGTTGTGGCCGATAGCGATATACGGGTAGGTCCCAATTATTTGCGTGCGCTCGCTGCTTCGTTTGCGACGCAGCGAGTCGGCGCAGCGACGTGTCTCTACCGCGGAATCCCTACCGGGAGCCTGGTCTCCCGTTTGGGCGCGCTGCAGATCGAGGACGTTTTCATCCCCTCGGTTCTCGTTGCCGCCATGCTGGGTGAGCTTCGCTTCTGCCTGGGCGCGACGATGGCGGTACGTCGCTCCCTGCTAGAGAAAATTGGCGGCCTTCGCGCGGTGGGCGGCGTTCTTGCCGACGACCACGCGCTGGGCGGGCTGGTCGCGAAGCACAAATTCGAAGTCGAGCTCTCGCGTTA
>DATDIA010000199.1:0-4912 GCA_036521295.1 Candidatus Cybelea sp.
AACTCCTCCCGCTACCGATAGCAGCCATCCCACTTGCGTCACCGCCGAATGGAGCACGTGGTGGAGATAGAGTGAGAAGTTCGCCAAAAAGAACACGATTGCAAAAATTGCTAAGAACTGGCGGATGAGGACGCGCCTTACGCCGGGCACGTTGGCCGCTTTCAGCGATTCGTTAATGGTCGTCTTGCTTCTCTTGGCTTGCATGCGCGACGGCAGCAGCGTCGCGGTAAAAACGATGTTGAACGCTTCTAAAGCGGCCGCGACGAAGAACGGGAATGCCAAGCCGCGCTGCATCAAAAAACCCGCCGTTACGGGGCCGACGATGAACGCCATGCCGAAGACGGCGCCGTAGAGCGAGTACGCGAGATCCCGCTGATCTTCTTTGGTAACGTCGGCGATGTAGGACTGGACCGCTCCAAGGCTGCCTCCGCCGCATCCCGAGACGATGCGCGCGACAAAAATCCAAACGAGGGAGTGCGACATCGCTTGCGCGAGGTAGCCTCCCAGCGTGAGGACTTGCGCGGCGATGATGATCGGTTTGCGCCCAACACGGTCGCTGAACTTCCCCCAAACCGGCGCGGCAACCATCGAACAGAACGCCGGAACGCTCAGCAAGGCGCCGACGAGCACGTCGGAGGCATGATACTCCCGAATGACTGCGGGAAGCAGCGGGATCATCATCGTGTAGCCGAGCGTGTCGACAAGCGTCGTGCCGTAAATGGGGAGCAGGGCCCGCGGCAGCCGCCACATAGCTGGTTTCATACCCGTCCGTCCGATTGCGCCAGGTGTCTCGCTGGGCGCCTTTATTCGAGCTTTGCGATATCGGTGCGATACGTCAGCGCTGCGGTAGCGAGACGCCCCGCGAGCTGCTGCACCGCGTCGTAGGCCCTCGAACGCGCCTTCGCGAGGTCGGATCCAAGCGCCGTGACGGTGAGAACTCGCCCGCCGGTCGAGCTGATTGTGCCGTCGAGTCGCTGGGAAGCCCCCCAAAACGCGCGGCAACCCGCATCGAGTGAAAGGTCGGCATTTAGACCTTGCAATGGCGTAGCGGTCCGAGGATAGTCCTCGGTCGCAAGGACGATGCCGACGCAGTGTTGTTGCGACGTACTCGTCAGCGAAAGATCCATCGCGCCACGGGCAACCGAGTCGAGCAAGAGCGCAAAGTCTCCCCCGATTCGCGGCAGCAACGCTTGCGTCTCGGGGTCACCGAAACGCGCGTTGAACTCGATGACGTAGGGACCGTCAGCGGTCCACATCAGTCCACAGTAGATGACCCCCACGTACTCTTCGCCTTCAGCGAGAAGGCCTCGCAGGAGCGGCGCGAGGATTCGCTCGCGCACGCAATCGTAGAGATCGTCGGGGAACCCGGCAGGCGGCGAATATGCGCCCATACCACCCGTATTTGGTCCCGTGTCGCCGTCGCCGGCGCGCTTATAATCGCAGGCCGCGCCGATCGGCACGATCGCGCGACCGTCGCAGAGCGCAAATATGCTTATCTCGCGGCCCTCCAGCCGCTCCTCAAGCACGACGTCTGAGCCGCCGCCCGGAATTCGGCCGGCACGATACCAGTCGATGAGAACTTCGCGTGCCGCTTCGACCCCTGGAGTCACAACGACGCCCTTGCCGGCAGCGAGGCCGTCGGCTTTCACGACGACGGGACCCTTCCATTCGTCGAGCGCTTTGTTTGCCGACTCGAGCGAATGCACGATTGCGGCACGCGCGGTGGGGATCCCGTGGCGTTCCATGAATCGCTTCGCAAAGAGCTTGCTCGATTCGAGGCGCCCTCCCGAGCGATTCGGGCCGAGCACCGCTATGCCGGCATCGCGCAACCGATCGCCGACGCCCGCAGCGATTGCCGTTTCCGGGCCGAGAATTGCCAGATCGATGCCTTCGGCCGCGCAACGCTCCGCAAGCGCCTTACCGTCGGTCGCACCAAGTGCCCAATTTTCTCCGCGCGAAGCGGTGCCGGCGTTGCCGGGTGCTGCGAAAACCGCTTCGCATGAGGGCGACTCCGCTAACCGCCATGAGAGCGCATCTTCACGTGCGCCGTTACCAACGACAAGCACGCGCATCTTCTATTCCCATTCGACGGTTGCGGGGGGCTTCGTCGTGATGTCGTACGCGATGCGATTTACGCCGGGCACTTCGTTGACAATCCGCGCCGAAACGCGCTCGAGAAGATCGTGTGGCAGGCGCGCCCAGTCGGCCGTCATGCCGTCTTCGCTGGTGATGGCACGAATCGCCACGAGGTTCGCATACGTTCGGCCGTCTCCCATCACGCCGACGCTCTTCACCGGCGTGAGGACGGCAAAGTACTGCCAAGGGTGCGGATCGAGCCCGGCCGCATCGATCTCGTTGCGCACGATCGCATCGGCGCGCCGCACTATCTCCAGCCGCTCGGGCGTGACGTCGCCGATGATCCGCACGGCCAATCCGGGGCCGGGGAAAGGCTGACGGCGCACGATGTTTTCAGGCAAACCCAATGTACGCCCAAGCTCGCGCACTTCGTCTTTAAAGAGCCTGCGAAGCGGCTCGATCAGCGACAGCCCCATTTTCTCGGGCAAACCCCCGACGTTGTGGTGCGATTTGATCTTCTCTCCGGCTTTGCTCTCGGGAGTTTTCGACTCAATCACGTCCGGATAGAGCGTGCCCTGCACCAAATGCTTTACGCCGGGTATTTTGGCCGCCTCTTGCTCGAAAATCTCGATGAACTCGTGCCCAATGATAACGCGCTTGCGCTCGGGATCTTCCACGCCTTTTAGCCTGCGCAAAAAGCGTTCGCGCGCATCGACGGCGATGACGTTGAGATGAAGCAGCTCGCGGAAGGCGGCCAAAACTTCCTCTACCTCGCCTTCACGCAATAAGCCATGGTCGACGAAGACGCACGTGAGCTGGCCGCCGATCGCGCGCGCGACGAGCGTCGCCGCAACCGCCGAATCGACCCCACCCGAGAGCGCGCAGATCGCCCGGTCGTTGCCGACGCGCGAGCGAATTTCGTCCAGCGAGCGCTCCAGGAAGGATTCCATTTTCCAGTCCCGCGCAAGGCCGGCGATCTGCGTCAAAAAGTTCTCGAGGATCGTCCGTCCGTGTTGCGTGTGCACGACTTCGGGATGAAACTGAACGCCGTAGATGTTCTTTTCCGGGTTGCCCATTGCCGCGACGTTACAACGAACCGTCGAAGCGAGTGCGCGGTAGCCGTGCGGCAGCGAAACCACGGTATCTCCATGAGACATCCAGACTCGCGACTTTTCGGGCACCCCATCAAAGAGTGGCGTCTCGTTATCCAAGATCACGAGGCTCGCGGGCCCATACTCGGCACGGTCGAGCTTGACGAGCTCGGCCCCGATGTCGCGCGCCAAAAGCTGCATCCCGTAGCAGATGCCCAAAATTGGCACGCCGGAATCGACGATTTCTTTGTCCATCTCTGGGGCGCCATCGACTAAGGTGCTCTCGGGGCCGCCCGAGAGAATTAGAGCCGAGGGCCGACGCAGCGAGAGCGTGCTCCACGGCGTATCGTGTGGAACGATCTCGCAGTAAACTCCGAGCTCACGCGTGCGCCGCGCGATCAACTGCCCGTACTGAGCGCCGAAATCGAGGACGAAGACGGTCTCGGGCACGTGCGATCATCCTGCGGCGGCGGCCGCCTTGAGTGCAGCGTCGTAATCGGGCTCGCTTGCGACTTCGGGCACGATCTGGACGTATTTAATTGTTGAGTCCTTGCCGATTACGAGGGTCGCACGTGCCAATAGGCCCAGCTCTTCGATCAGAAGCCCGTAGTTCAATCCGAAGCTGTGGTCGCGATAATCCGAAAGCATCTCGAGCTTGATCTCGCCCTGCGCACCGCACCAGCGGGCCTGCGCGAACGGCAAGTCCATGCTCACCACGGCGGCTCGAATGCCTGTCGGAAGCTCTCCCAGTCGCGCATTGAACTTCTGTGACTCGATCGAGCAGACGCTGGTGTCGAGCGACGGCACAACGATCAGGAGCGCCGCTCGTGTACCCTCGTCTAAGAAAATGTCACGATTTACGGTCGAAAGGTCGCCCGCAGTCAACGAAAACGCCGGCGCCGGATCTCCGGCCCGCGGCTGCGGGCCGAGCAGCGTCATCGGCTCTCCTTTAAAGGTAATTATTCCGGTGCGTTCTTGTACGTGGTCGACGGTCATGGAAACCTCCCTTAGCGAGTTCCGAGTCACTATGTCAACACATCCCCGAGGCGATCGGTGTCGCGCGCCATCACGACTTCCATCGCTATTCGCTCGCCCACCGAAACGTCTCGGCCCCAGAGATACGCCGAGTACGGCGTATAGCGCGTCCCCGGCGAACCGGGGATGCGCAGCGAGACGTCATAGCAGACGAGCTCCTTGGGCGGACCGGCCGCCACGACGCATTGAAGCGCGAACGGGCCAATGACTCCTGGCGCCTGCAGCTCTCGTGCGGCCTCGACGAAGCGTTCCCCCATTTTAAAGGCCGGCTCGAGCATCGATTCAAGGACCGTGGCCGCGATGTGTCCGGCTTCTTCTAAGCGCATCTCCACGCCCCGCAGCACCTCGAACGCCGCCGGGGGAAGGTTGCGAAACCCTTCGAGGTTCGTCTGCCGGCGCGTATCGGTGCCGGAGAGCTCAAGTTCTCGGAGGAGGGGAGAAAAGAAGAAGTTCAAATTCACCGATGGGCCGAGCGCGTACTCCTCGATAAGCGCCGTGGCCAGGCCCTCGGGCGTGAGCACCTTCTCCCCAATTAAACGAGAACTGATTTCGCGATACTCGTGCGGCGAGGATGCCAGAAAAAAAGCGCGCTCGAATGTGACGCGCGCGTGCGGCGCCTTTACCATCACGAGCCGGTCGATTTCCTCGGGCGACTTAAACTGCCGGGGATGGCGGATGCCGGCCCGCCTCAACAGCGCATACTGATCTAT
>DATDIA010000200.1:0-12313 GCA_036521295.1 Candidatus Cybelea sp.
GCTGCAGGGAGCCGAGCCGGGACGCGTCTACGTCATGTCGAGCCACTTCGACGACTGCGACGGGCATTGTACCGACGGCGTCGGGCGGGCTCCCGGTGCCGACGACAATGGGTCGAGCGTTGCTGCCGTCTTGGAAGCCGCACGAGTGATGGCCGGTACTAGCTTTCGCGGCACGATCGTCTTCGCGTGTTTCGATGGCGAAGAGCTTGGCCTGTGGGGTTCGAATCATTACGCGCGCGAGCTGGCGGTGCGTCACGTTCCCGTTCTGGCGGTCTTGAACAACGACATCATCGGTAACTCAATCGGTGGGGATGGAGCGTCGGAACCCAACGTTATCCGCGTCTTTAGCGAAGGGCTTCCCGCCGGCGCGGATATCGCGCGAGTCGATCTGGTCGGCTCCGAGAACGACTCTCCGTCACGCGAGCTTTCGCGGTTCATCGCAGAGCTCGTCCCGAGCTACGTTAGCGGATTTGAGGTGCGGCAGATCTTCCGCTCCGACCGCTTCATGCGGGGTGGCGACCAAGAATCGTTTCAAGACGTCGGCTACTCGGCCGCCGTTCGCTTCGTCGAACCGCACGAAAACTTTACGCACCAGCACCAGGACGTCCGCATGGAAAATGGGGTCCAGTACGGCGACCTTCCCCAATACATCGACTCGCAATATCTAAGACGTGCGACCCAAGCCAACGTCGCCGCGCTGGCGACGCTCGCGCTCGGCCCGGCTCCGCCCGGCGATGTTCGCATGATGCTGCAACGCCTCGGCTACGACTCGATGCTGCGCTGGAAACGCGCACCCGATGCCGCCTCATATGAGATACTGTGGCGCGCGACGGACGCCCCGCAGTGGGAGCGCGCGCGTAACGTCGGCAACGTGACCGAGGCGACCGTTCCCGTTTCGAAGGACGATTACGTGCTCGGGGTGCGCAGTGTCGACTCCAACGGCCTGCGCAGCCCTGCAGTCTATCCGGTGGCGGTTCGGGAATGACTCACGCGACAGGGTTACGCCAAAGAAAGTAATGATTCGTTGACCGCAGTCAGCGTCTCGTCGACGTCCGCTTGAGTGTGAGCCGTCGACACGAACATTACTTCGTTCCGAGAGGGAGGCAACAAGATGCCGCGCTCCAGCATCGCGCGGTAATAGACCGCGTATGCCCGCTGGTCCGACCTGAGCGCGTCGTCGTAATTTCGGTTCGATGCGCCGCCTCGAAATTTGAAGTCGACGATCGACTCCTGCTGTACGACTGCGTACGGCAAGCCGCGTCGCGCCAATATTGCTCGCATGCCGTCGGCAAGCCGCTTCGCGGTCGCGTCCATCGCTGCGTAATACTCGGGATGGGCTTCGAGCAAGTCGAGAACGCGGTGGGCCATTGCTACGCAGAAAGGGTTGCCGGAGTGCGTGCCGCCCGTAAACGTTGGCCCGTTTGGCGCAAGCAATTCCATGATCTCTTGCCGCCCGCCGAACGCGGCAATCGGCAGGCCTCCGCCGATGATCTTTCCAAGCGCCGTTAGATCGGGAACGACGCCGAGACGCCCTTGCGCGCCGCCCAAGCCGAAGCGAAGCCACGTGATGACTTCGTCGAAGATCAACAGCGCACCCCAGCGACGCGCGCGTTCGCGCAAGCCTTCGAGAAAACCTGAGGCCGGCGGCACGAATCCCATGTTCGCCCCAATCGGCTCGACGATGATCGCGGCTATCTCGGTCTCAATTCCGCTGGATCGCTCGTCGACCGACCCGAGGTCGTTGTAGCGCGCTATAACAACGTCGCGCCGTGTCGAATCGGGAATTCCCCCATCACCCGTACCGGCAGAGGCCCCCGCATCGAGCAGCGCGAGATCGAAGTGACCGTGATAGTTGCCGGCAAACTTAAGCACGCGTCGGCGCTTGTTAAACGCACGAGCGAGGCGAATAGAGCTCATCGTCGCTTCGGTTCCGCTCGTGACGAACCGTAGACGCTCCATCGAAGGCAGGTGCGCGCGAATTCTTTCGGCGAGGCGCACCTCTTCGGCGTGCGTCGAGCCCCATACGAAGCCGTTGCGTGCCAGCGCGTCCAATTCCTCAATCAGAGCTGGATGCGTGTGGCCGAAGAGCAACGGGCCGTACGCCATGATGTAATCGACGTAGCGGCGCCCCTCTTCGTCATAGGCGTAAGCTTCGCGCGCAGAGGCTTGCACGAACATCGGGGCGGCCACGCTCCAGGCCGAGCGCACCGGCGAATCGCAGCCGCCGGCGAGGACCTTTTTGGCCCGCTCGATTAAAGGGGAAGGGCTTGCACGAAGCCGCCGCGATTGGTGAACTTGCATACCGAGGCGCGCTTCGCAGGTTCAACGGAGAAGCCATGCCCCCCATCGAGACCGATATCACCCCGCAGACGAACATTCAGACGCTGGTAGCGCGGCTTCCCATTGCTGCCGACGTGATGCAGGCCTTCGGATTGGGCTGCAGCGGCTGCGGCGTGAGCAAGTACGAGACGATCGAGCAAGGCGCTCGTGCTCACGGCCTTCAGACCGAGCCCATTCTTGCTGCTCTCCACGAAGCTCGCCGCTCGGGCCATGTTCCGCCGATAGGCGATGGCGACCGCCGGCCCGCTCGGCGCGCGCCCGGGAGTTTTGCCGGGCGGGCGAAGATCGCGCACACCGTCCCCATCATGTCGGGCAAAGGCGGCGTCGGCAAATCGCTCGTTACCGCATTGCTCGCAATCGGGCTACGCCGCCGCAACTACCGCGTGGGAATTCTCGATGCCGACATTACCGGGCCCTCAATCCCCAAGCTCTTCGGTCTGCACGAGCCGCTTTCGATCCAAGCCGACCCACTCAAGACCACCCCGCAGGGTCAGCCTCAGCCATTGATATCGCCTGCGATTTCGCGCAGCGCGATCGAAGTCGTCAGCGCGAACCTCTTAACGGATCGTGAGGACACCGCAATGATCTGGCGCGGACCGATCGTCGCCGGCGTCATTCGTCAGTTTTACGAACAAGTGCTTTGGAGCGAGCTCGACTTCTTGCTCGTCGATCTGCCGCCCGGAACCTCCGATGCGCCGCTGACGGTCTTGCAGTCGCTCTCGATCGACGGGGTTGTGCTCGTCACGATGCCGCAGGCCCTCGCAACGATGGTCGTGCGCAAGGCGGCGAATCTCGTGCACCAGTTGAAGAAGCCGATACTCGGAATCGTTGAGAACATGTCGTACTTCGTCGCGCCCGATAGCGGGACGCGATACGATATCTTCGGCCCCTCTTACGCGCAGCGCGTTGCCGAGCTGGCGAGGGCACCGGTGCTCGCACGCATACCGATCGATCCGGTCAAAGCGAAGCTTGCCGACGACGGCCGAATCGAAGAACTCGACGACCCGCTTTGCGATCTCTTGGCCGAACGCTTGCTCACCGCGCTCGAAGCGCACCCAAGACCGAAGGAGACGATCTCTCTCATTTAGGACCCTAACGGGTAGAAGGCTGATATGCCACGCACAAATTGGTCGAAAGGCGTAACCGAGCACAGCAACGCGCTCGATCTGGAATCGGACGTTTTCAAAAAAGACGACCCAAAGGCAATCGCACGCTCGCTCAAGCGATCCGCGGAACAGAGCGGCCGGCGAAAGAGCTCTCCCTATCGGTCCGCAATGTCGATGTTGACGTTCTACATCAATCGCGCAGGCAAGAATCTGCCGAAAAAACAAATGAAGGTTCTCGAGGCCGCAAAGGACGCGCTGCGGGCCGAGTTCGGTCGATAGCGGAACGGCTCACGGATGGACGCACGCAAGATGTTGCTCGGGCTCGGGGGCGGAATCGCGGCCGGATATGCGCTACTACGAACCGCCGAGGCATTACGCGAATGGTGCAAGCCATCGCCGCCACGAGCAAAGGACGCTGCGGCGTATGCGCGCATCCGTCGAGCGTTCGAGCTCGCCGACACGACGCGCACGACGTTGGGCTTTCTGTCGTTTGCATACGGTCCCGGCGCGCGCCTCTTCGATCGCGCCACGCGTCCCGCACCGGCGTGGATGCGTCCGGCGCTCTTTTTCGCCGCGTTCTCACTCCTCGTCGCGCTCGGCGATCTGCCCGCCGCGTTCGTTCAGGAGTACACGCTCGAGCGTCGCTTCGGTTTGAGCGATCAGTCGCGGCGAAACTGGTTGGGAGAGTACGCGAAGAGCGCGCTGCTCGCTGCGATCGTAACGGGCTTTCTCGGGACGCTGCTCGGCGCCGCGGTGCGACGCGCGCCGCGCCGCTGGCCTTGGCTCGCCAGCCTCGGCACTTTTCCGATCTTCGTCGCCGCAAACTTCATCGTGCCACTCTACGTGATGCCGCTCTTCAACGCGTTCCAACCCGTGAAAGGTCCGCTCGAGGAGCGCCTTCGCAAGCTCGCCGCCCGCTTCGGCGTAGCGAATGCGTCAATTCTGCGAATGGACATGAGCCGGCAGACGCGCAAGGCAAACGCTTTCGTCACGGGAATCGGACATACGCACCGCAGCGTTCTGGGCGATACCCTCATCGCAGCGTTTCCACAAGACGAGACGGAGTTCGTGGTCGCCCACGAACTCGGCCACTACGTTAACAAGGACACGTGGCGAACCTTTGCGCTGGGAGTGGTGCTGGCGACGGCGCTCTTTCTCGTGGCGAACGCCGCAGCGCCGGAGCGCGAGCGCGAGCGGCTGCGCGAGCGACCGCTGCTCGTCGCTCGGATTTACGCGATCATGCTCGGCGCAACCCAGGTGTTGCGGCCATTGCTCCTTGCTTTTTCGCGCTCGCGGGAATGGGCCGCCGACCGGTTCGCGCTTGCCGCCACCGGCGATCCCGCTGCTGGCGCACGCGCGTTTCGGCGCTTGCGCGACCAGAATCTCGCCGACGAAGATCCGCCGCGTTGGTACGAGCTTTTCTTCTCATCGCACCCTTCGCTGCGCGCGCGTGTCGAGGCGCTCGAAGCGACCACGTATTAAGCGATAACCGGCGAGGGACGGGTCCTCAGCCAGGCCGCTAAGTCGGTCTTTGCCGAGACGCTCGTATCGGCTCGCAGCTCCTTCCGTAATTCCCCGAAAAGACCGAAACTCTCGGCGAAGGCGTCGTGCTTGTGGATCGACTCCTCGTTGACGTGACTTGCGAAGATAAACGTGTCGTCACAGAAGTCCGCATATACGTCGAGCGCGCGCGCTAAAATCCCGCGCACGACATCTTCCACAAATTTCGGGTTATGGTGGGCCTTGTTGACGACGAAGAACTCGTCGGGTCGCTTCAAAAGATCGTACGTTTCGCTCGACATCGAATTTTCAACGATTTCGACCAGATCCTCAGCACGTATCTCATCCGCACGAGCTTCGTCGGCACCGATCAGGATAACGCCCCGCCCCCGCTGATTGTGCGTAGCGACCGGAAGCGCATCGAGAGCCCGAGCGGCTTCGACTCTACTGAATCCGGCATTTCGAAGTTCGGCCAGCGCGTGCTCGCGTACCATCGCTTGAGCGCACGGACATGCCGTCATCCCTTCCGCTTCGACGCCGGTGACGCGTCGCGTACCGATTTGGTCGGCGTGGGCGATCCCAACGAGCGTATACATCTCCTCCCCGCGCTTACCGCTCACGGGAGTCCACCGCTCCAACCCGAACTCGGCGCGCAGCCGTACGTCGGCCCGGACGGCCCGCTGGCTCGTCACGATCTCCCGCGCGATGGCTTCGGCAAGGCGTTCGATGCGAGCCGGCTTCAAATCGCGGGCGAGCACGTCGAGCGTCGCCTCTTCGAGAATCTCTGCAAAGCGCGACATATGCACGCCGGATTTGTCGGCCGCCAGATCGGCGACCATCGTAAACTCGCCGTTATAGACGCGGTCGCGTCCGTCGACCTCGAGGTGAACCACACGCCGCACGCGCGAAACGCCCACGCGGTTGAGCGATAGCCGGATTTCAGGCGCCTCCGATTGACGATCCGTATCGAAACGCAATCCGCGCTCCTTCCGGCGAACGCTGTCGTCGGCTGGCGGAACGACGAGGTGGGGCGCAATTTCGGCGAGCGGGGCCAGATTGTAAGGGCGGGTTTCGAGCTGCAGTTGAACTACCGCGCCGTCATAGACCAAAACGTCGACGTCGATCGGCCGCGGCGCAAGCTTAGGCGTGCCGCGCGCCCTTCCAACGGCCACCTCGACATCGCCGGCAAAGCTCGCAAAAGCGTCGGCGTCCAGCTCGCAACGAAGTGACGCAGCAACGTTCAGATAGGCCGGCCCGTCGGCGCCGCCCGCGGCTTGCGATTCATAAAAAGAGGAAACGGCCGTAATCTCCGCACGCTTGCGCAAGCGTTGCAATGCGGCGAGGATGTTGGCTTGCCGATCCCCGAGGTTCGAACCGATGCCGATATAAAAGTCGTGCACGTTCACACTCTTCTAGCCATCGGGCCGGAATTCCGCAGGAACGCCTCGTATCGTAGTGAGGCGATGACAAGCGACCCACTCTATCCGTACGTCCTGGACCCGAAGCTTACCACGCAAGTGTGGGGCGGCGACGAACTCGTGCGCGTCTACGGGAAACACGGTGATCCAAACGCTCGCCTCGGCGAGTCCTGGGAATGCTGGGATGCCGATCGCGTCACTAACGGGCAGTTGGCCGGCTCGACGGTCGCGGACCTGCGCGGCCGGCTCGGAGCGCAGCTTCTCGGCGATCTCGACCCGAAGCGGATCTTTCCGGTGCTGACGAAGATTATTACCGCGCACGATTGGCTCTCGGTGCAGGTTCATCCCGACGACGCGTACGCGCAGCGCGTGGAGCATCAGCCTTTCGGAAAGACCGAATGTTGGTACGTGCTTGACGCGCAGCCAAACGCGCAGATCGTCTACGGCTGGACGCGCGACACATCCCGCGCCGAATACGAACGACGCGTCGCCGACGGGACGCTCGGCGAGCTCTTGCGCCACGTCGAATTGAAAGCCGGCGACACCGTTTACATTCCCCACGGTTTGGTGCATGCGATCGGGCCCGGGCTGACGGTATTTGAGACCCAGCAGGCGTCGGACTTGACGTATCGCATGTTCGACTACAATCGTATCGGGCTCGACGGTAAACCGCGCGAGTTGCACGTGCAAAAGGCGGCCGACGTTCTCAACTATCAGGCAACCACGGTGGGCACGCTCGTGCAAATTGCGTACCGCTTCGAAGGACTCGAGAGAACCGCGCTCATAGCCGACGAGCACTTCGTCGTGGAGCGGATCGTCGCGGGAGCCGAGCCCGCTTCGATGAGCACCCAGGGGCGCCCGCTGATCTTTATGTCGCTTGACGCGCCGCTCGAGGTCAAGAGCGGGGATACGAGCGTAACGCTCGAGTGCTATCAAACGGCGTTGATCGCCGCGGCGTCGCCCTGGTGCACCGTCCGCGCGGCGGCAGGGGATCGTGCACCGTGCATGTTCGTTACCCCCCCGGAGAGCTCCGAAGAGCTCCCTGCGCGAATGCTCGCGGCCGGTATCGGCCAAGAACAGATCGATTCGTTCATGGAGCAATTCTAAAGATTGCATCCGGCCGGCACGCTGCGGCGTTCTAAGAACGTATGAAAACCCAAACCGCGACCTTTGCAGCCGGCTGCTTCTGGGGCGTCGAAGACGCCTTTCGCCAGGTACCGGGCGTTCTCGATGTCGTTTCGGGTTACATCGGCGGCCACGCCGAGAATCCGACCTATCGTCAAGTTTGTAGTCACACGACCGGCCACGCCGAAGCCGTCGAGGTAACTTTCGACCCGGCGCGGGTCAGTTATGAAAGACTCTTGGAGCTTTTTTGGCAGCTTCACGATCCGACGCAGCTCAATCGTCAAGGACCCGACGTCGGCGATCAATACCGCTCGGCTATCTTCACGCACGGTGAGGAGCAAGAGCGCGCCGCGGCTGCGTCTCGCGATCGCGAGCAACCGAAACACGCGCGCCTAATCGTGACGCAGATCCTCCCGGCGCCGCGCTTTTGGCCGGCGGAAGATTACCATCAGCGCTACTTTGAAAAAAATGGCGGAGGCGCATGTCACATTGTGCCGGGAGCCGCCCGATGAGACGCGCCGAATTCGTCGCAGCGGCCGCAACTTTCGCGCTCTTCACCCTCTCGATGCGGCGTTCCGGTGCCGAAGGCGAGTTTGAAATTACCCATACTGACGCGCAATGGCGGGCAATGCTCGGGGAAGATCGTTACGCAATCCTGCGGCGCGGAGGCACCGAGCCGGCCTTCTCGAGCCCGCTCATCGGTGAGATGCGGCGCGGTACGTACCGCTGCGCGGGCTGCGCGCTTGTGCTCTTCTCCTCGAAAACCAAATACGACAGCGGAGATGGCTGGCCATCGTTCTGGAACGTGCTACCGAATACTACCCGAACGCAAGCCGATTACGCGCTGTTAGAAGCGCGCACCGAAGTGCATTGCCGACGGTGCGGTGGCCACCTCGGTCACATCTTCGACGACGGACCGGCGCCGACGCATCTGCGCTACTGCATCGATGGGCTCGCGCTGCGCTTCGTGCCCGGCGCAGCTTAAGGGGCGCTGACTGCCGGCTTGCGTTTTGGCAGTCGTCTCCCGGCGATTTCTGCAACCGGCCCGAGCCGGCGCATCAACTGCTCGAATTGAGCGCAGTCGAGCGACTGCGCGCCGTCCGAAAGGGCGTTTGCCGGGTCGGGATGCACCTCGATGAGCAAGCCGTGCGCACCCGCCGCCAGGCTGGCGATCGCGATCGGCGGAACGAGGCGCGCGATGCCCATGGCGTGCGATGGGTCGACGATCACGGGTAGGTGCGTCATCTCCTCGAGCAAGGGCACGACGGAGATATCGAGCAAATTGCGCGTGGCGACGTCGAAAGATCGCACGCCGCGTTCACAGAGCACGACGTTGTCGTTTCCTCCGAGTACGACGTACTCAGCGGCAAGTAGCCATTCTTGCACGGTCGCAGAGAGTCCGCGCTTAAGCAATACCGGCATCCGAGTTGCACCGACTTCGCGCAACAACGCAAAGTTTTGCATGTTGCGCGCCCCGATTTGAAGCATATCGGCATAGTGCGCGACGAGCTCGACGTCTCGCGGATCCATCACTTCCGTAACGACGCCCAAACCGTAACGATCGCCGGCGTACCGTAGCATCTTGAGCGCCTCTTCGCCTAGGCCTTGAAAGGAATAAGGCGAAGTGCGCGGCTTGTACGCACCGCCGCGCAATACGTTCGCGCCGGCTCCGGCAACGGCGCTAGCCGCCGCGTCGATTTGCTCGCTCGATTCAACGCCACATGGACCGGCGCAAATTGCGACCTCGTCGCCGCCAAACGTCGCACCGCTGGCTAGCTGCACAATCGTCCGCTCCGAACGTGCGTCGCGACGGACCAGACGATACGACTGCGGGACGTTGACGCCTCGTTCCACCTGACTCGCTTCGACGTACCGTGAGCGCTTCATCCTGCTCTCCTTACGAGCAGGCCATGGCCGAGCCGCTGCATGAATGAGGTTCCTAATGGAGCACGTTGCCGTCACGGGGGTGGGAATTGTTTCGCCAATAGGCAGCACCACCGAGTCATTCTGGCAGCACTTGCTCGAGGGGAAGCGCGCGATCGCGCCGATGCCGGAGGGTTCCGGGCTCTCTGGGAACACGCTCTGGGCAGCCGTCGGCGACGATTTCCTCGAGCAGAGTTCGTTGCCGCACAGCGCCCTCCGGAATACCGATCGCTTCACGCAATACGCGATGGTGGCGACGCAAGAAGCTCTCACAGGCGCTCGGCTCGATCCTCCACGCGAGACCGCCGTCATCATAGGGAACACTATGGGAGGCTTTCCACTCGTCGCCGAATCGCAGACGCGTTTTCTAGACGGTGCGCGAAACGTCACACCCAAGCTAATGGCGCTCGTCATACCGAACATGCCCAGCGCCTTGATTGCGATGCACTGGAAGCTGCATGGACCGCAGCTCGCCATCAGCACGGCCTGCGCGTCGTCGCTCGACGCAATCGGTTTGGCCTCGGGCATGATCGAGCGCGGTGAGATCGACGTAGCGATTGCGGGCGGCAGCGAAACGCTCCTCACTCCCATGGTTTACGAGAGCCTCGTGCGAGCCGGCGCGCTCTCGCGCAACGACGATCTCAGCCAAGCCTCCCGGCCATTCGACGTCGATCGCGATGGATTCGTAATGGGCGACGGAGCCGGGATCCTCGTTCTCGAGCGCGCTCAACGAGCGCAAGCACGCGGAGCACGTATTCTGGCACGCATCCGCGGATACGCTTGCGTGGCCGACGCGTATCACATCACCTCTCCGGATCCGTCCGCGCGCTATGAGGTAGACGCAATGCGCGGCGCAATGAAACACGCCCGAGCTGCGGGTAAAGAATGTCGCGTCGTCTATGCACATGCGACCGGCACGATCGTCGGCGATGCGGCGGAATCCAAAGCGATCGATGAAGTCTATGCCGACGGCCGGGCGATCGTCACGTCGATCAAGGGTCACCTCGGGCACAGCATGGCAAGCGCCGGAGCGATGTGCGCGATTGCGGGCATCACGGGCATGCACGAAGGCCGGATTCCGCCGACGATGGGAACCAAGCGCGTGGATCCGCAGACCCGCTTCGATCTCGTAACGGCGCAGCCGCGCGCCTGTTCGTATTCGGTTTTCCAGGTCAACGCTTTCGGCTTCGGGGGTCAGAACGCGTCGCTGATTCTCTCATCGTGAGCGCGAGCAGGGCGCGCTTGAGCGAATTAGAAATCAGGACCGGTTCTACCGAGGTGCGACGCCGATGAATCTTCTCGTCAAAGGTACGAGCGGACCGCTAGCCGGTGAGGTGCAGGTCCCGAATTCCAAATACCACGCTCACCGCGCGTTGATCCTGGCGTCGCTTGCGCCTGGAACGAGCCGCATTCTCGGGCTCTCAGACGCGCGTCACGTTCAGTACACGATGGACGTGTTGCGCGCGCTCGGTACGCAGATCGAAGTCGACGATCAAACGCTGCTGGTAACCGGCGGCCCCTATCGCGTAAAGCGAAAAGTCGTTTCGGTCGGCAGTTCCGGCTCGACGCTCTATTTCATGATCGGATTAGCGTCGCTAGCCGACGCACCGATCACGCTGACCGCGCAAAAATATTTCCAGCGGCGGCCGGTCGGACCGCTTCTCAACGCGCTCGCTGCAATGGGCGTGCGGTTCGAGTCCGCGAACGGCTGCCCGCCGATTGCAATTATCCCCGGTCAGCCCCGGGGCGGCAGCATCGTCATTCCCGGCACGTTGTCGCAATGGATCTCCGGTCTTCTCCTCTTGGCTCCGTTCGCGAAAGAGCGAACCATCATAGAGGTCGAGGGCGAGCTGAACGAACGACCCTACATTGCGCTGACGGCCGAAATGATGCGCGCCTTCGGTCTGCACGTGCGCATAGCAAACGATTGTCGGCGCTTCGAAGTCGAGCCCGACCAGCAAGCGCATCCGGCAACGCTCGAGCTGCCGCCGGACATTGGCTCCGCCGCCTTCGGGCTCGCCGTCACGGCGATCCATCCGTCCAACGTGCTCTTTCGAGGCTTGCAGAAGCTGCCCGGCGAGCTTCCCGACCACCCCGAAGGCGCGTTTATGGAGATCGTCCGGGAAATGGGTTTGCCGATGGCGTTCGAAGAGCAAGCTCGCGCCGTGCGCGTGAAGCACGATGGCATCGAGCTGCGCGGCGTGCACGTCGATTGCCGCGATATACCCGATATGCTGCCGATCCTTTCTACGCTCGGCACGTTTGCGAAAGGCGAGACGGTGCTCGAGAATATTCGGCACGTGCGCCTTAAGGAATCGGATCGGGTCGCCGCGATGCTGCAGCTCAACCGTATGGGCGGTCACCTCGAACTGCACGACGATCGTCTCGTAGCGCACGGCGTCTCGCAGCTCTTCGGCGCGCGACTCTCATCGTTTAACGACCACCGCATTCTTATGTCGCTGGCGGTGGCGGCCTCGCGGGCCGAAGGACAAAGTACGTTGACCTATCCGAACGCGTACCGCATCTCCTACCCCCGCTTTCTCGACGCCATGCGCAGCATCGGCGTGCCGATGTCCATCTCCGACGCACCGTCAAACGGCCGGCGCGTTCTCCCGCAGCGAGACCGGCAGATGCTCAAGCCGGAGCGCGCGGCGCAACTTACGCTCGATGAGCTTGTGCGCCGGCACGCACAAGAAATGCCGCGCGAGGTCGCCGTCATCGAAACCGGCGATGGCGGCGACGCGACTTTGACTTGGCAGGAGTTGCTCGACGCAGTGGATCGTACGGCTACGCTGCTGCTGCAACTCAACGTCCGGCCCGGAGAGTGCGTGGCATATCAACTTCCGAACTGCCTCGAGTTCGTCGTCCTTTCGCTTGCGGCGCTGCGCGTCGGCGCAATTT
>DATDIA010000201.1:0-6705 GCA_036521295.1 Candidatus Cybelea sp.
CGACGTCGCGATAGGCAACGATATGAACCGTCGTCTCGTACGAACCTCCGGGATCGATCGTCGCCTGAAGGTACGCGCCGGTTTGCGGATCGACGTAGCAATCGATCGGATCGCCGTTCGAGAGCGTCACCCGCGCGACGCCGGCCGCCTTACCGTCAACGGTTCGATCGCCGACGAATGTCGCCGGCAGCTCCGTCGTGCCCTCCTGCTGTAGCAGCGTAAACGACGCCAGGAACTTCGCGTAGTCACCATAGACCGGGGTGGTAAATCCGTTGATGCCCGAACGCCAGAAGAGACGACCCGTGAAGCCGACATGCTCCGTGACGTTGTCGCGCTGCAGCATCGTCTCCGTGGTGTGGAAGAGAAGTCCCGCAGCAAGGGTGACAATTTTTTTGGTCTTCTTCCCGTTATCATCGGTCACGCTGCCCGACAAGCGCATCGTCGTGAAGGTGCCGTCACCGAATTGCCAGCCGACGTAGGCGCGGTGTTTACCGAGTAACGCTGCGGCCCTGGGGTCTTGGCTCGACGCAGCCGCGCGCGCTATCGGCAGCGTCGTCGCCGCAAGGAGCGCGATAGCGAGCGATCCGGCGAGCCGTCGCACCGATGCAGCTAGCCCACGTATTCGTTCACTTTGCCGCCGACGATAGAGATGCAAAAGCTTCGCCGCCTACGTCAGTGCTCGATCGTAAACTTCGGATCTTCGGCGGAAATTCGTCCGGCGTGATAGACGGCGAACCGTTCGGCCAAGCCGCCGGCGAGCAATATCGCGCCGGCGAACCTTGCAATCCGCGCGTTTCGCCGCGCAAAGAGGGTGCAAGCCGAACCGGTCAGGCTGAGCAGACGCGCGAGGTGCGAAAGCCGTCCCGCCTTGCCGCGTTGGTAAGCTTCATGCTGAAACGTGCCGAGCTCATCACGCAAACGCTCGAGAGCCATCGGTACGGCCACGCCGCCAAGCAGAGCGAGGCGCCGGGCGGGTTTTGCGTCGGCCGGGGGCGTGAAAAACATTCCCACCCCGCCGGCCGTCAAGGCCGATGTTGCCGCGAAGAGCGCCGGCAGTGAGCGGCGCGCATGATGCCACGCCGGCATCACCGTATCGCCAATGAGGACCGCTGTGTAGACCGACATCAGCGGCCCGGTCGTGGCGGACACCGCTTCGGCGAAGCGCCCGATGGGACGCGCGACGCCGGTGAGCTCCGATGCCGCCGCGGTCATCGACGCGCCGCCGAATAATGAAAAGATAAAGACGCCTACGCTCATCGGCGAGCTTGGCTTGAAAACGCGCAACATGTTCAAAAAGCGCTCCGGGCGTTTCAGGTCGCCGATGAGGCAGACCCCGCTGATTGCGCATCCCGCCGCGGCAGCGACGATCAGCGTCCGCGCTGCGCGCTCGTTTTTCGCCAGCCTTGCGCCGAGCGCCAACGTTGCCGAGCCACCCGCCCAGCCGCCGGCCCAAAAGTAAATCGGAATGAGCGCCGTCCACTCAGGCGGCTTGACGATCGGACGTCCGTAGTAGCCGCTCTGCGTCGCGTTCATAATCGTAAGCTCGCCAGAGCGACCGCGCCGGCCAGTGCTGCCGCCGCTACTCCCGCGGCGCGCCACATCTGCGGCAGATGTTTGGTCGGAACGACGGGATGAGGCGGAAGCCCATAGACCTCCGGCCTGTCGAGCAGCAAGAAAATGGATCCGCCTCCCCCGATGCCGTCGTTTTCGTTCTCTAAATAAAGCTGCGCGCCGTCGAACGACTCGCGCACGCGCTCGAGGCGCAGCTGCGCCCGTTCGCGCAGCTCGTCGACGTTTCCGTATTGAATCGATTCGGTCGGACAGGCCTTGGCGCACGCCGGCTCCTCGCCGGTTTTGAGCCGATCGTAGCAGAGCGTGCACTTCCCCATCGTGCCGCGGCCGTGCGTGCGGTGCTCTTCCGGCTTGGCGTCGACGCGCTCGCTGATGACGCCGAAGGGGCACGCGACCACGCAGTAGCCACACCCGTTGCAGACGTCGTCTTGAATGACGACGGTTCCGAACTCGGTGCGAACGATCGCGCCGGTCGGGCAAACGTCGAGGCAACCGGCGTGCGTACAGTGTTTGCAGACGTCGGACTCCATCAACCAGCGGCTGCGCGAGTCGTCGAACTGCTCGACAAACGCGACGTGGCGCCACGTCGAGCCGCTTAGCTCGCCGGTGTTATCGTACGACATGCCGGTGAACGTGTAGCCGTCTTGCGGCAGTTCGTTCCACTCTTTGCACGCGACCTCGCACGCTTTGCAGCCGATGCAAAGCGTCGTATCAGTAAAAAACCCGCGGCGGTCGCGCCGCTCGCCGAGATACGTTGCCGACTGCGCCCGTGCCGACGTCGCCGTCGTCAAATCGATGGTCAGCGTCATTTCTTCGCCTTCGCTTGGATCGCGCGCTCTCGAAGCTCGCGCAGGAAGCGGTCCATTGCCGGACCGCGTGGACGGCGGCCGGGCCGGATATCGCATGTGAGACCCTTCGTCTCCTGAATGTGAACGTTCGGATCGAGAGCAATGTGCAGCAGATCGTTGGCCGAATCGCCCGTCACGATTCCTTTGCTTCCCCAGTGATAGGGCAGTCCGACCGAATGGACGGCACCGCCGTCGACATTGAGCACGGGCGCCCGTTTCGTCACCATAACCCGCGCTTCGATCACTGCGCGCACGGTGAAGATCGTCGCCCACTCGCCGTGCTTCAAACCGCGCAGTTCCGCGAGCTCCGGCGTCACCTCGCAGAAAAACTCCGGCTGCAACTCGGAGAGATGGGCGACCGTTCGCGACATGCCGCCTGCGGTATGGTGCTCCGTCAAGCGATAGGTGTACAGCACGAACGGAAAGAGATCGCCGTACGCCGCGCTCGGCGAGGGATTGTACTCGTTGAACGCGCGCGGAAACTGCTGGCGGCATGGATTTGATTGCTGTCCGTAGAGCAAGTTTGCCACCGGCGACTCCTGCGGCTCGAAATATGTCGGCAGGGGTCCGTCCACGACGCCGTTTGGCGTGAAGAGCCAGCCGAGTCCGTCATCCTGCATGATGAAAGGATGCCACCCTGCCAGCGCCTCTTCGCGCTGCGCACCATCGGGCGGGATGTAATCGGGTCGCTTCGTTTTCTCGAAGTCGGGCGTGTCGTACCCCGTCCATTGGCCCTTCTCCTCATCCCACCAGAGATACTGCTTGCGCTCGCTCCACGGCTTGCCGCACGGATCCGCCGATGCGCGGTTGTACAGCAAGCGCCGATTGGCCGGCCAGGCCCATCCCCACTCCGGCGCGACCCAGCTTTGTTCGCGGCCAGGCGTGCGGTTTGCGGTTTGATTCTTCTCGTCTTTGAAACACCCGCAATAGATCCAGCATCCGCACGCAGTCGATCCGTCGGCTTTTAACTCCGTGTACGATGCGAGCGCTCTGCCCTTCGCATCCCAGCCGTTGATCTCGCGCAGTACGGCGTGCGCGTCGGGTTCGTGCAGCGGCCCCTTTTCGGGATAGTTCCAGGTGAGTGCGCGAATCAGGTCCGCGTTGGGTTCTTCGCGTTCATTTAGCTTCTCCCGGATACGCTTGCCCAGATGGTAGTAGAACCACAGCTCCGAGCGTGCCTCGTCTTGCGGTTCGAGGGCCTTGTGATGCCACTGCAGCAGGCGTTGCGTGTTGGTGAACGAGCCATCCTTCTCGGTGTGTGCCGCTGCCGGCATCCAAAAGACTTCCGTGCCGATCAGCTCAGGCTGGAGCTCGCCGCTCTGCACTTCGGGTGAATCGTACCAGAATGCGGCGCTTTCGTTTTCGCTGAAATCGCGGACGACGAGCCATTCGAGATTCGCCAGCGCTCGGCGGTGTAAGCCGGAATTCGCCGAACCGACCGCCGGGTTTTCCCCGCAGATGAAAAAGCCCTTTACCTTGCCGTCTACCATCGCCATCGTACTTCGATAGGTCGAGTGATCGCCGCTGATTCGCGGCAGCAGATCGAAAAGATATTCGTTCTCGCCCTTTGCGCTCTCGCCAAACCACGCTTTGAGCAGACTGACCATGTACTTGTCGAGGTTGCCCCAAAAGCCGGTCTTCGCACCCTCCGAATCGACGAAGTGCGCCAGGTTGCTGTGCGCCTTTGCGTGCGGCATCGGGATGTACCCCGGCAACAGGTCGAAGAGCGTCGGGATGTCGGTCGAGCCTTGAATCGACGCGTGACCGCGCAACGCGAGAATGCCGCCGCCCGGCCGGCCGATGTTGCCGAGCAAGAGCTGCGCGATCGCCGCGGCGCGAATCATCTGCACCCCGAACGTGTGCTGCGTCCATGCGACGGAATACGCAATCGCCGAAGTCCGCTCGCGGCCGCTGTTCGCGCAAAGCGCCTCCGCAACGTCGATGACCTGTCCCGGCGTAATCCCGCAGATACGCGCGACCATCTCGGGCGTGTAACGCTCGTAATGGCGCTTAAGAACCTGATAGACACAGCGCGGATGCTGCAAGGTCTTGTCCATTGCGGGCGGCTCGCCGTGCCGCAACTTGTCCATCGTATCGCTCTTCCGGCTCTCCTGTTTTTCCAGACCTTCCTCGCTCTCGCGCTGACCCGATGCCCCGTGAAGATCCATCCCTTCGTACATCCAGCTGTGGAAGACGTATCCGTTCCGTTCTTCTTGCCACCCGGAGAAGAAGCCGTCCAGATCTTCGGTATCGCGGAACTCCTCGCGTAAGATGACCGGCGCGTTGGTGTAGTTGACGACGTACTCAGTAAACGCGCGGTCGTGCTCGAGAATATAATGGATGACCCCGCCCAGAAAGGCGATGTCGGTGCCGGGCCGGATCGGAACGTGCATCGTCGCGACCGCGCTCGTGCGCGTGAAGCGCGGATCGACATGGACGACGGTAGCGCCTCGCTCGCGCGCCTCCATCACCCATTGAAAGCCGACCGGATGATTCTCGGCCATGTTCGAGCCCATGATCAAGATGCAGTCCGAGTTCTGCAGATCTTGTTGAAAAGTGGTCGCGCCGCCGCGGCCGAACGAGGTCCCCAAACTGGGGACCGTCGAGCTATGTCATATTCGAGCTTGGTTCTCTACCTGCACGACGCCAAGCGCAGTATAGAGTTTCTTCATGAGATAATTCTCTTCGTTGTCGAGCGTGGCGCCGCCCAAGCTTGCAATGCCGTAGCAGCGGTTGATCGCGTTGCCTTCATCGTCTTTCGCTTCCCACGTCTCGCGCCGCGTCCGCAGCACCCTATCGGCGATCATCTCCATCGCGCGGTCGAGCGAGAGCTCTTCCCAGCGCGCCCCGTACGGCCGGCGGTATTTCACTTTGTATTCGCGCAGTGGGCTCTGCACGAGCGAGCGCGTTGCCGAGCCCTTCGGACAGAGGCGTCCGCGCGAAATAGGGCTGTCGGGATCGCCTTCGATCTGGATCAGTTCGCCGTTCTTGACGAAGAGGTTCTGCCCGCAGCCGACCGCGCAGTACGGGCAGATGCTTTTGACGACCTTGGCGTCCTGGGTACGCGCGGTCCACTCCCGCGTTGCCTGGGATTGCGCGGCCGGGCCAAACGCGAGCTTGTCTCGCCCGGAGAGCTGACGCAGTAGCGGCCAGACCGAAGCATTCTCGTTCATGGTGGCATCATTCCTCGAACTGGTCGTACTGTAACGTCCCATTGGAAAGCGCGCGGGCGCCTGGTGTCACACGATGCTGCCCAGGGGGGCCCGCGTGCATGAGGTGACGCACGTCGACGTCATGCAACAGGACGAGCGCATCGGCAATGAGACGCCGGTGGCACCGCCACCACAGGGTTTCCGAGCACATGATGGCGGTGAGCTTTTGCGCGCCTTCCTTTATAAGCGTCTCGAGCGCGTCCGCGAAGGGCGCCGTTTGCATGTAGTCGGCGTAGCCGCGAAAGGACAGGTGCCGAAGCGCTACGTTCTGGCTATCCGGCCGACTCTTGCGAAATCCGCCCAGCTCCGGAAGCCACTCGTAGGTTGCGCCCGAAAGATCCGGGACCCAATGCGCCATACGCTCGGCCCAAACGTGTTGGTGCACGCGGCTCTTCGGAACGCTGCGCACGTCAACGACTGCCCGCACGCCCGCATTGCGAATGAGTGCGGCCAGCTCGACGGCATCGGCGGCGCCGTGCCCGAAGGTAAAAATTGTCATCGTTCGCTCTCGATATGGCGGTACGTCCGCAGACGCCTTGAGGTGCAAGGTAGCGACGGATTGGTCGCATTCCGCGAAGGAGTTGCGCGGTGGGAGCTTCGTGAACCAATCTTCGGCTTGGAGTCTGTGAAGTTCATCGCTACGGCGGAACTGGTCTTCGGAGAGCTATTGGGTAACGTCGTTCGCCACGCCCCGGTCCGGTCGAGATTGCAATCGATCTCAACGAAGCGTCGTTAATCTTGCACGTCATCGATTCGGGGCCGCTTGTGCGCATTGCCGAACGCCGGCTGCCCGACGACGTGCTCAGCGAACGGGGCCGAGGACTCTACATCGTCGAGCAGCTCGCGGCCGAAGTACGATTCGAGCGCAATGTAGCGCAGGCAGAGCTTTGAAATTGCAGCCGTTCGCGCTGGAGCGGTACTTCGCAAAGTACGAGTTTAGCACGCGGTTTCTGCTGTGCGCCAGCGATCCCGAATCGATGCCCGTTGCGGATTTGCTGGCGCTCGAACCCGGATGGGATAAGCAGCTCACCGAGCTGAAGCTCGGGTACACCGAGTCGCGGGGCGGCCCAGCT
>DATDIA010000202.1:0-13517 GCA_036521295.1 Candidatus Cybelea sp.
AGGGATGATCGAAGCCGGTCTCGTCGAGGAAGCGGAACGTATCGGAAGCGGAGCCGTGGCGGCGAACGCGGTTGGGTATCGGGAGGCATGCGGGTATTTGCGCGGGTGGAGCACGAAGAGTGAGCTGCGCGCGTCGCTCGAACGCGCGACGCGGCGCTACGCGCGTCGTCAACGAGCATGGTTTCGCAGCGAGCCTGGGACGCTCTGGCTCGCGCCCGAATCGGTGAGAACCGCAGCACGGGAAAAGCTGAAATGGTCTGCGAAGCGCGGGTGATGCACGTTACCAAGATGCACGGGGCGCTCAACGACTTCGTGATCGTCGATTTACGGATTGTGCGACCGAGCGACGTGGCATCTTTTGCGCGGTGGGCATGCGATCGTCGCGCCGGTATCGGCGCCGATGGCGTGATCGCGCTCGAGCCGTCGCAAATTGCGGATGTGAGAATGCGCACGATCAATGCGAACGGAACGGAAGCCGAAATGTGCGGTAACGGTATTCGCTGTGCGGCGCGCTGGCTCGATGAGGCCGGCGAGGGCGATCGTGTCGCATTCGAGACTGATGCCGGCATCGTGCGCACAGAGATCGTCGCGCGCGAACCAGAGTACTCGGTCAAAGTTGCGATGGGACGGCCTAAGATTGTCCAAGTAACACTGCCGGCTTTTCCCGGCGCGGCATTCGTCGAAATCGGCAATCCGCACGTCGTGCTCTTTCGCGAGAACATCGAGGGGATCGATCTCGAAACGCTGGCCGAGGCGCTGCAGAAAGAGTCTACCTTTGCGGCGGGTGCGAACGTTCACGTTGCGTCCGAGCGCGACGGCTCGCTCTGGGTGCGTCATTGGGAACGCGGCGTGGGCTTGACGATGGCCTGCGGAACCGGTGCGGTCGCCTGCGTTGCCGCTGCCGCTACGCGCGGAACCGTCACGTCGCCCGTTGAGGTCTTCGTCCCCGGCGGCCGTCTGGTCGTCGAGTGGAACGGCGCCGGGGACGCGAACCTCATCGGCCCCGCAATGAGGGTCTTCGATGCGGAGGTGAACGTTGGCGTCGGTGCGCCATCGTGAGCGACGTTCCGTAGCGCTGGCTTCTTGCGATGCCGGCGGAGGAATCTCGTACGATGTCGCCCTCGTTCCGCTGGCCGACGGAGGTATCGTCCGCGAGCCATTGCTCGATGAACTGATCCCCGCGCCAGCCGGCACGCTGGAAATGATCTTGCCGCAACGGCGCCCGCTGACGACGATCGGCCCAATCGTCGAACGAAGTGTGCTGGCCGTCGCACTACCGGCCGGTTACACGCGTCTGTTGCTCCCCGCATATGTAGCAAATCGTAACGCGCCCGCCCTGCCGCTCTTCGGCTACACGTTTGCGTGCGCCGTCGAAGATCGCTTGCACGTGGCCGCAATGCGAACCGACGAAAGCGAGGATTGGGAACCGCGCCGTTTTGCCGGCGGAGAACTCGAAAACATCATCGCGCGGCGCTTAGCGTGCGACCCGCGCAATCGTATCCTGCGCCAAGTCGCGCGTTGCTCGCTCGAGTATGCTTGCTTCACCGCGCAAAACGTCTTCTTGGAACGAGGCGAGGCCGCGTTACCGGTTTCGCCAAAATGCAACGCGCGCTGCATCGGTTGCATTTCCGAACAAGATCTGGATGCGGGAGTGCCTTCTCCGCAGGCGCGCATCGCCGATGAAGCGGCATCGCAGGATCTCGCCGCTGTCGCGATCCATCATTTGGAACGCGTGGAGAAAGGAATCGTGTCGTTCGGGCAGGGCTGCGAAGGCGAGCCGCTTCTACGCTCGGTTACGATCGCGCGAGCGATAGAGACGATCCGCGCAAGCCGCGCCAATGGAACAATAAATCTCAATACGAACGGCAGCCAGGCGAGCGCTCTGAGCCGCTGCATTGATGCAGGACTGGATGCCGTGCGGATTAGTCTCAATTCTTTTCGTCCGCGCGCGTATGCAGCCTATTACCGCCCGATCGGATACCAGCTCGAGGATGTTTTCGCGTCGATCCATTTGGCATGCTCGCGCGGGTTGCAAGTGAGCTTGAATCTGCTGACGCACCCCGGCGTGACGGACGATGAGGAGGAGATTTCGGCGATGGAAGGCTTTCTGCGCGACACTCCGGTCAGCATGATTCAGACCCGTACGCTCAACATCGATCCCGCGGTCTACTTCGATGCCGTCGGCCGGCCACGCGCAGCGACGGGCATGCGTCGTGCGATCGAGCGCATTCGCGACCTCGCGCGCGTCGGCAACTTCACGCACACGCATTAGTCGGTGAAGCTCTGGCAGATTCTGTTCATCGTCGCCTTGGGCGTCGCTTATGGACTCATCCAGCCTGGGCGTCTGGCCTATGCGTTCGGTCACGCGACGCTCTACGTCTTTCTCCCGGCGTTGCTCTTCGAGGCCGCTTGGAACCTCAACTATAAGGCGATCCTGCGGCAATGGATCGCTATCGCGACGCTCGCGGGGCCCGGCGTACTGCTAACGGCGTTGATCGTTGCGGGAGCGCTTTCGGTCGTGCGAGTGCCATTTGGCCCCGCGTTGCTCGCCGGCGCGATACTGAGCGCGACGGATCCGATCGCGGTCGTAGCAGTCTTCAGACGATTAAAAGTTCCCAAGACGCTCGCAACGATTGTCGAATGCGAGTCGCTTTTCAACGATGCGGTCGCGGTCGCGCTCTATCGGGGCGTGCTGGTATCCCTGACGCTAGGAGTGACAGGTGCCGGCGCGATTGCGCTCGTCGCGCTCGACACGTTAGGCGGGGCCGCCGGAGGAGTTGTTTTAGGCGTCGTCCTCGCGTTTGTACTTGCACGCGCCCTGCGGGGCAGTCGCAACGTTGGGATTCAGATAGCCGCGACGGTTCTGTGCGCCTACGGAGCGTACTTCGCGGCCGACGAGCTTGGGCTCTCCGGCATCTTCGCGACGATCGCATGCGGGATTGCGCTGCGATATTACGAGCGAGCTTGGATAACGCTGAGCATCGCGGAAGACGTGAATCGATTTTGGGATGTCGGGGCTCTCTTGGCCAACGTGCTCGTTTTTTTCCTGGTCGGTGCTGCGTTGCAGATCGGGCGGGTTGCACAGGAACCTGTTTTTGTCGTCGCATGCATCGTCGCGGTCGCCGTCGCCCGGATTGTCGTGGCGGGCCTGCTCATACCCGGCCCCTATCCCCGCGAGTGGATCGACGTGGTGCGGGTCGCGGGGATGCGAGGCGGCCTTAGCCTGGCGCTCGCGCTGGCAATTCCGCCAAGTATTCCGTATCGCGAGGCAATCGTCGACGCGACTTTCGCCGTGGCGCTAGCAACTCTGGCAGCAGGTAGCCTGACGCTCACCAGGGTGGTGGCCCGTGCGGCGCTGCATCAGACGCCGAGCGGATAAGCCTCTTCGCCATGAAGTGCGACGTCGAGGCCGCGCTCTTCGGCAACTTCGTCCACTTTAACGCGCGTTACCAAGTTGATGAGCCACAGCATCGCATAGGTGAAGACGAACGCCCACGTGCTGCAGACGAGCGCCGCGACGAACTGCTTGCCGAGAAAGGCCGGATTCCCGCGGAGAAGACCGTCGGCGCCGTTGGGATTCCAAAGCGTCGACGCAAAGACGCCCAGCAAGACGATGCCGAGGAAGCCTCCTACGCCGTGCACGCCCCAAACGTCGAGCGCATCGTCCCAACCCAGGCCGTTCTTGAGCGCGACCGCAAAATAGCAGACCACGCCCGCCGCGATGCCGACGATCACGGCAGTCGTTGGTGAAACGTAACCCGCGCAGGGCGTGATCGTTGCGAGGCCTGCGACCGCGCCGGTCAGCAAGCCGACGAATTTAGGCTGCCGGCCACGGGTCCACTCGACGAGAAGCCAGGCAATAGCGGCAAAAGAAGCGGCGATGTCCGTGTTGAGAAAAGCCGAGGCCGTTACCGAATCGACGCGCAGCTCCGAGCCTGCGTTGAAGCCGTACCATCCGAACCAGAGCAGCCCGGTCCCCAGCGCGATCAACGGGACGTTGTGCGGCTTGTTCTCGATCACGTGGCGGCGTCCGACGTAGAGTACCGAGGCCAGCGCCGCAAAGCCCGCCGACGCGTGCACGACGATGCCGCCGGCGAAATCGAGAACACCCCAGCTCGCCAGAATGCCGTTCGGACTCCACAGCATGTGCACGAACGGAAAATAGACGAAGATCAGCCAGGCAGTAAGGAACAAAAAATATGCCTTGAATGTCACGCGATTCGCAAAGGCGCCGGTGATGAGTGCCGGCGTGATGATTGCGAACATCATCTGATAGGCGATGTGCACAACGAGCGGTATTCCGGCGTCATTCCCGGTGAACATCGTGTGCAAGGTTACGCCTCGCAGGAACGCATAGGTCGCCGGATTGCCGATGATGCCGTGCCAGTCCGGGCCGAAGCTTTCCGAGTAGCCAAACGCAAACCACAAGACCGTCGTCCATCCGAGCGACATAAAGCTCTGCATCATGATCGTAAGCACGTTCTTGCGCTGGACCAGGCCGCCGTAGAAAAAGGCAAGTCCCGGCGTCATCAGCATGACGAGGCTCGCGCAGAGCAGCATGAAGCCGGTGTTGCCGACATTGACCGGAATCGACGCAGTATTCATAGGGCTCGCCGTTAGGCAGAGCTTATGTCGTTCCCTAGTTCATGAAGGAGAGCCCGGCTCCAACATAGTGCTGCATTTGACCGTTCACGACCGTCGGAGAGAAGCCATACTCGGCGTCGAATTGCAGATGGCCGCCGAAGTCGCGCTGATAGACGAAGTCGATCAGGCTCTTCGATCGGAAACCGGGCCCTGCGGCCGAAAAGTAGGCGTACTCCGCCGAGATTTGGGACGGACCGCCGGGAAGGGCAGCGCTGAGTTCGAGGCTCGGAATAAATGCAAAGTAGGATTGCGCGACACCGGCCGAATTCGCTCCGCTCAAGGCGTTGAAGCTCAAACCCCCGGCGAGGCCGAACTCGGAGTTGATCGTGTAACCCCAATCAAAATCTCCGGTAAACTGCGCATTTCCGGCGGTAAAAGCGCGACTTCCCGTCGGATACGTAATCGCGCCGTACAATCCCCAGTCGGCATTCGAGCTGTAGCCGAGCTCGTACTTTGTAGCGAGACTGACGTCGCTCGAGCCGGTTATCGTGGGCTGACCGACCGATGACGTTTCATAACTGGGAAGGCCGAACTCGAAATCCAGATGCGGATCGGCCGTCCCGATGCGCGCGAGCGACTGAGGGTAGATCGCATTGCTGCCGCCGCCCACGCCGGTTGTCGTGGTGTTGGTATAGCCGTTTTCGACGTCGAAATGCCCGGTCCGCACGGTGCAAACGCCGGTAGTAACGGTCGGCCTGTTTACAATTGATAGAATCGACCCGCAGGGATCGGTCGGAACACTCGGCGTCGGCGAGGGTGAAGGTGCCGTAGCCGGAACCGCTATTGCGGGGCCGGCGGTGAAGGCATTCGCCCATGCGAGGGCGGCTCCTGAAAGAATCGCGATACGTAGCATAGCCCTGCAATTATAGGTGCCGGAGCACAATTCGAGCATCCGTCACTCGGATGATCCATCCGGCTCTTCCTTTTGGATCATCCGAGTGGCGGGTACCACGCGCGCGACCGGTCGGCTATGCTAAGCGCGTGCTTCTCGAAATAGGGGTCATCCTGCTGACGATCGTGGGTTTCGTCCTGCTCGATCTTTACGTGGTCGGCTGTGAGAAAGTCTAGCGATGGGCTTCGATGACGCTTTGGGTCTCGCTCTTACCGTTGCCGGCTTAGGGTATCTCATCTACGCGATGCTGCGTCCCGAAAAGTTCTGATGACTTCGATCGGATGGCTGCAGGCCATCGCCTTTTTCGCGATCATTCTAGCGCTCACCAAGCCGCTGGGTTCGTATATGACCCGCGTCTTCGCGGGCGAGCGCACGTGGCTAAGTCCCGTATTGGTTCCGCTCGAAAAGCTGATCTACCGCCTGTGCGGCGTTCGTCAAGACGAGGAGATGACGTGGTACGCGTACGCACTATCGATGCTCGCTTTTTCGTTGATCGGCCTTGCCTATCTTTACGTCCTTTTGCGCACGCAGAAGTGGCTGCCGTTTAACCCCGCTCGAATCGATAACATGACGCCTGATTTGGCGTGGAATACTGCAGTCAGCTTTACGACGAACACGAACTGGCAGTTCTATTCCGGCGAAACGGCAATGAGTTATCTCTCGCAAATGGCGGGCCTCGCCTGGCATAACTTCGTCTCAGCTGCAACCGGTATCGCGATCGCGGTCGCGGTCGTGCGCGGTCTCGTGCGAACCAACATAAAGACGCTCGGGAACTTCTGGGTCGATCTGGTTCGCTGTTCGCTGTACGTGCTGCTCCCGGTCTCGATCGTTATCGGACTCTTTTTGGTCTGGCAAGGGGTCCCGCAGAACTTCCACGCCTATCAAAGCACGAGGTCGATCGAGGGCTTCGCGCAATCGATCACCGGCGGTCCAATGGCCTCGCAGGAAGTGATCAAAGAGCTCGGCACAAACGGCGGCGGCTTCGTCAACGCTAACTCCGCCTCGCCCAACGAGAACCCCTCGCCGCTAACGAACTTCATCGAGCTTCTCCTGATCTTTTCGCTCGGGGGCGGCTTGACCTACATGTACGGCAAGATGGTAAAAGACACGCGCCAGGGCTGGGCAATCTTCGCCGCGATGGCAATTCTATTTTTCGTAGGGTTTAGCGTTGCTTATTGGGCCGAATCCGCCGGCAATCCTATCGTTCATCAGCTCGGTGTAAGCGGCGGCAACATGGAGGGGAAGGAGTGCCGGTTTGGTATTGGGACGTCGGCACTCTTCGCCACCGTCACGACGGATACGTCGTGCGGCGCGGTCAACTCAATGCACGACTCGTTCATGCCGCTCGGCGGGCTCATCCCGCTGGTCGACATGCAACTGGGCGAGATCGTCTTCGGCGGCGTCGGCAGCGGCCTCTACGGGATGATTGTCTTCGTCGTCTTGACGGTTTTCATCGCCGGTCTGATGGTCGGGCGCACACCGGAGTATCTCGGCAAGAAGATCGAGCGCAGAGAGGTGCAATTCGCAATCTTAGCGGCGCTGGTAACCCCAGTGCTCTGCTTGGTCCCGACGTCGATCGCTGCTATTCTTCCGACGGGCCTGGCGACGCTCAATAACGGTGGTCCGCACGGCTTCTCGGAAATTCTCTACGCGTTTACGTCAACCAATGCCAATAACGGCTCCGCATTCGCCGGGCTAGGTCCGAATCTTTTCTATAACTTGATGACCGGCGTGAACATGATGTTCGGGCGTTTTGCCGTGGCAGTTCCGGCGCTCGCACTGGCAGGCGCATTAGCCGGAAAGAAGTCGGTTCCCGAAAGCTCGGGCACGTTCACGACGCATTCAGGAATTTTCGTCGCGCTGCTCATTGGAGTGATCGTGATCGTCGGTGCGCTCACGTTCCTACCGGCCGATTCTCTCGGCCCAATCGTAGAACATCTTCTAGTTCTGCAAGGAAAGACGTTCTGATGCTAAGTCAACGGCGTTTGGAGCGACGTCCGAAGGCGCGGTCGCTGTTCGATCGGGCGATCATCACACGGGCCCTCGGCGATTCGTTCAAGAAGCTCGATCCGCGCTGGCAAGCCCGCAATCCGGTCATGTTCGTCGTCGAGGTCGGCGCAGCGGCAACCACGATCTTTTTCGTACGCGACATCCTGCGCCACAGCGGCAATCCGGGCTTCGATTTTGCGATCGCGGCGTGGTTGTGGTTTACGGTGCTATTCGCGAATTTTGCGGAGGCGGTCGCCGAAGGACGCGGCAAAGCGCAAGCCGAGACGCTGCGCCGCACGAAGTCGGATGCCTACGCACGACTCCTGCGCGACGACGGGACCGAGGAGCGCGTGTCGAGCACGAGCCTGCGCAAAGGCGATCGTTTCGTCGTCGAGGCCAACGAGATCGTTCCCGCCGACGGCGACGTGCTGGAAGGCGCGGCTACGATCGACGAGTCGGCGATCACCGGCGAATCGGCACCGGTCATTCGCGAATCCGGCGGCGACCGCAGCGCGGTGACTGGTGGAACGCGCGTGCTTTCCGATCGGATCGTCGTGCGGGTCACCGCAAATCCCGGAGAAAGCTTCCTCGATCGCATGATCCGCTTGGTGGAAGGCGCGCAGCGCCAGAAGACCCCCAACGAGATCGCGCTCTCCATCCTGCTTGCGGGACTGACGATCATATTTCTCATCGCCGTCGCAACACTGGCCCCGTTTTCACTTTACGCGGGCACGCACCAAAGCGTAACCGTTTTAATTGCTTTGCTGGTCTGCCTCATCCCGACGACCATCGGCGGGTTGCTCTCGGCGATCGGCATCGCGGGCATGGACCGCGTGATGCAGCGCAACGTTTTGGCGATGAGCGGTCGGGCAGTCGAAGCGGCCGGTGACGTCGATACCCTGTTGCTCGACAAGACCGGCACGATCACGCTGGGTAATCGCCAAGCCGTGGAGATTATCACGTCGGTTGACATCGATGCTAAAGACGCTGCGCACATCGCCTATCTCTCTTCGCTTGCAGATGAGACACCGGAGGGGCGTTCAATCGTCGCGCTCGCGCAACAAGTAGGGGCGCGCGACCCCTCGACTTCGCTCGGGGTAAACTCCGAAGCTCCCGCCGGCTCGATCTTCGTGCCTTTCAGTGCATACACGCGCATGAGCGGGCTCGATCTCAACGATGGCACAAAAATCCGCAAGGGAGCGCCGGACTCGGTGCTTTCCTGGATCCGCGAACAGGGCGGTACTCCCTCAGCGGATCTCTCACCACAGATCGAGCGCATCGCGCGCAGCGGCGGCACGCCGCTGTTGCTCGCTCGAAACATGCTCGTTATCGGAGTGATCTACCTCAAGGACATACTCAAGCCGAACATGACCGAGCGCTTCAATCGCCTTCGCGCCATGGGCATTCGCACGGTCATGATCACCGGCGACAATCCGCTTACCGCGGCAACGATTGCGAAGGAAGCCGGCGTCGACGATTTTCTGGCCGAAGCCACGCCCGAAACGAAGATGGACCTGATCAAGCGCGAGCAGACTTCCGGACGGCTCGTCGCCATGACCGGAGACGGCACGAACGACGCCCCCGCGCTCGCTCAGTCCGACGTCGGCGTCGCGATGAACTCCGGCACGCAAGCGGCCAAAGAAGCCGCGAACATGGTCGACCTCGATTCGGATCCCACCAAACTCATCGAAATCGTCGAGATCGGCAAGCAACTTCTCATGACCCGCGGAGCATTGACGACCTTTTCCATCGCCAACGACGTTGCGAAATACTTTGCAATTCTCCCGGCAATGTTCGCGATCGCCTATCCCGTGATGACCGTGCTCAACGTCATGCGCTTGACGACGCCGCAAAGTGCAATCCTTTCCGCCGTGATCTTCAATGCACTGATCATCGTGGCGCTGATTCCGCTCGCCTTACGTGGAGTGCGATACGAACCCAAGGGCGCAAATCGCGTCCTTTTCGAGAACGTCATGCTCTACGGCGTCGGCGGAATAATCGTACCGTTCATCGGCATCAAGGTGATCGACGTGATTCTTGCGGCGCTCCATCTCACGTAGGAAATCGCAAAAAATGATCAAGCATTTGGGTACGTCGCTGCGGGTCACGATCGTTTCGGTGATCCTATTGGGATTGATCTATCCGCTGGTAATGACCGCGGTCGCACAAGCGATTTTCCCATGGCAAGCGAACGGCTCAATGATCGTCGTGAACGGGAAGATTGCAGGTTCAGAAATTATCGGCCAGTTATGGACAAAGCCGCAGTATTTTCACGGTCGGCCATCGGCGGCGGGGAAGGGCTACGATCCGACGGCAACCGGCGGTACGAACTATGGACCAACCTCTAAGAAGCTCATCGATTCGACGAAAGCGACAATCGCGCAACTGAAGAAAGATAATCCCGACGCGAGCGGGCCACCGCCGATTGATCTCGTCACGTCGAGCGGCAGCGGCATCGATCCCGACATCACGCCGGCCGCCGCGTACTGGCAAGCGCCTCGCGTGGCGATGACACGTCATATGACAGTTGCAGTAGTCAACGCGCTCGTCGCGACTCACGTGCAGGGAAGAACGTTCGGCTTTCTAGGCGAACCGCGAGTGAACGTGCTCGAGCTCAATTTGGCCTTGGACGGCGTAAAACCACAGTAGCTACTCTTCGGGCAGTGCTGGCGCACCGGCGCCGGTGGGCGGCATGAGTAAGAGCAGCTCGCGCGCGCCCGCGTCCAGTATTCTTCGCGGGAATGAGGGCCGCCCAAGCCAGCGCGGGGGTCGTCGCGCTTGGGCCAGCGCGATCGTCGTTTCGGGACGGGAGCGCGAGATTTCAATCAACCGCCTGGGCACGTCTTCTGCCACTTCATCAATCCATTCCACGTTGGTCTTGCGCGCTTCAGCGCGCAAAGCATCGAGCACCGCCTGGTCGACCCGTGAGCGCGGCGTTACCACGTGCGCGACGGCGAATTCGATGGCGAGGCGTGCCGCGATGCGACCGGCCCGAGGGATCATCGCCAAATCGACGTCGCGCGTGCCGACTGCTAGTAGAATGCGTTCGAAGGGCGATGGAATTCGCTCGCGATGGCGTGCCCGCAGCGCTTCTCGCAAAGCGAGTTCCCGTAGCGCAAAAAGGTTCTCGGTGCGAAAGAAGTTTGCGAGAGCCGTTTCGCAGCGTTCCGGCGGATAAATCTTCCCCTCGCGCAGCCGCTGACGCAGCGTTTCGGGCGTGACGTCGATAAGGATCACCTCGTCGGCAAGCGTGAGTATTCCATCGGGTAGCGTTTCCCTTACGACCGTCCCGGTCAGCCGCCGAACCGTGTCACCCAGCCCTTCTAGATGCTGGATGTTCAGCGTCGTAATCACGTCGATTCCGGCGCGCAGCACGGCCAAGACATCGTAGAAGCGTTTTGGTGCGATTGAACCGGGTGCATTCGTATGGGCTAGCTCGTCAATCAACGCAACTCGAGGCCTTCGCGCGATTAAGGCCTCACGATCGAACTCCCGGTAGGTGATGCCGTTGACGCTGACGGCTTTAGGCGGGATGATTTCCAAACCGTCGAGCAACGCCGCCGTCTCCTTGCGCCCATGCGTCTCGACGAAGCCGGCAACGACGTCGACGCCTTCCGCCAAAAGCTGATGTGCGCGGTCGAGCATCGCATACGTTTTGCCGGCCCCGGCAGCCGCACCGAGATAGACGGTAAGCTTGCCGTATCCGACGCGAAGCCGGTCCCCAGCGGTCTGCGAATAAGGCGACCTCACCGGATTCGCACCGAGATACGTTTGCCCGGAGCCAACGATGAAAAGATCGTATGGTAGCGGCAGGTTTGCAAGTTTCTCGGCGATTCGGCCACTAGGGAGCGCGACGAGCGAAGCACGCAGCGTATCGCCGGGCGTGCTCGCGGGGTCCAGCGTTTCGTGGAGCATTTCGGCGCCGAGCTCGCGGGTGATGCGCTCGAGTGAGGGGCGGTCGACGCCCTGGATCGGCACGACCTCGAGCCCGAGATCGAGCGCCTGCGCGATCGCCGCGGTTCGCTTGAGGAAGGCTACCTCGTCCAGATTCGGATAGACTAAAGCCGCGGCCATCGAGGTGCGACCGGCTCGTACGACGGGAAGGGTGAGATTATCCACGGTGCGCAAGAGCAACTCGCGAAGCATGTAGAGCGTCTGCTCTTTGAAGATTCCGTTGAGCGCGCGGTCGATGTCCTGTTCGTTGACGATCTTGCCGGCTTTGACCCGACTCTGAAGAAGCTGTGGTGAGACGTCCAGCGCGACGACTTCGTCGGCTGCCTGCAAAAACGACAATGGAACGATTTCGCGGACCGGGTAGCCGATGAGTGCCTCAGCCGTGGGTGCGACGGTTTCGAGGTGCTGGATATTGAAAGCGCCGATCACGCCGATCCCCCGCTGTTTGAGAGCGAGCGCGTCCTGCCAGCGCTTGGCGAGCGGCGCGTCGCCGAGATTGTCGTGCGCGAGCTCGTCAAGGACGACGACATCGGGTTTTTCGCACACCGCCGCGTCGTAGTCGAAATCTTCGAAGATTCGATCGCCGATCTTCACTTGACGCGGTGGAATTCGCGGCAAGCCGCCGGCCATGCGTTCGAGATCGGGGCGTCCCTTCGTCTCGATCCAACCGATGACGACGTGCTTGCCGTCGGCGACAAGACGCCGCGCATCCTCGAGAAGGCGGCGCGTCTTTCCGGAGCCGGGTGCGCTCGCGACGTAGATGACAAGGCGAGCGCGTCCACCGATTTCGCGCAAAAGCTCTTCTGCTCTCGCCGTGCGATCCATCGAGCAGCCTTCTCCGCTTCGGGCAAGGCGCCCCCGCGGGCTGGACCGAAAACGCGGGCTCGTGGCCTTACTCTGTTACGCTCTGCTCGTTGCCGCTGCGATTCTCGACCTTTTTACGCCGCAGCTTTTCATTGCGGCGATCTTGCTGAACGGACCAATCGCACTCAGCAGCCTGGCGCTACAGAGCCGCCTGACGACAAATCTCGTCATCGCGGCAGAAATCGCAAACGTCGCTGCCGCCTATGTAAACGGCGTTCAAGCCGGCCATCATTGGAGCGGCATCGCGATCGGAGACCGTCTCCTTTTGGCGGCGTCATTCGTGTTGGTCGGGTACCTGAGCGTCAAAACGCAAGAGTACGCTCGTGAAGCAGGCGTCTCGGCCGGACGCATGCGACAGGTCGAGATCGAAAGGGCCCTTCGCGAAGCGACCGGTCGCGTACGAGGGACGCTCAACGTCGAGCTCGTGCAGAGGGCGATTACGCGTGAGTCGCTCGGATTGGTCGGCGCGTCGAAGGCAACGCTCGTCGTGCGCGAAATGCCGTTTGGGCCATCGCTGGTGCTTACCTATTTGCGCGGCGACGCCGACATATCGGTGGAGCGCCGTTCACTTTCTAACGAGATCGCATCGCTTGTCGCGCGCGCCGGCGAAGCGGAGGATGTTTTCCGCGTTACGGACGGCGACGTACTCGGGCGGTTGACGCTCGAAGCGCTCGGAGCGAGCGAGGCAATAGTGACGCCAATCGCGGCCAGCGGCAGCGTCGACCACGTGCTGATCGAATCGGCAAGCAGTGAGAACCCCTTCGTCAGCGATGCCCTGCCAACAATGAGAGCGTTTGGCGAGCAAGCGGCCATGGCGCTCGAGCAGGCCCATCTGTTTGCGCAGCTAGGCGAGCGGAACGAGGAAATTGCTCGGCAAAAGAACGAGTTGGCCGAACGCAGCGACGTCATTCGCGACATCGTCTACGCCCTAGCGCACGATCTGCGTACGCCGCTTGCGGCGGCGCACGTCACCATGGGCCAAGCCCTCGCGGGCGCCTACGGTGAGCTTCCGGATCGCTATAGCACCATTTTGAAAACGGCGCTTGCGGCCAACGAAGATCAACGGCGCATCGTCGAGACGCTCTTGCTCGTGGCGCGATACGAGGCCGGCGAGGCGTCGACCGTGCGCGAGCGGGTGGACTGCGAGGAGCTCGTCGCTCGCATCGTCGCCGAG
>DATDIA010000203.1:0-35842 GCA_036521295.1 Candidatus Cybelea sp.
CCCGGCGAGTGGGTCGTCAAAGCGCAGGTGTTGATGGGCGGCCGCGGCAAGGCCGGCAAAATCAAGATGGCGACCGGCGCGGCGCAGGGAGGCAGCGTTGCCGAAGAGATCATGGCGACGCCGATGCCGCCGAACCGGCAGAATCCGCATGGCGAGCCGGTGAAATCGCTTCTCGTCGAGCAGCGGCTCGCGATCGCGCAGGAAGCCTATTGCGCGATTACGATCGACCGGGCAGCCCGCAAGCCCGTGGTAATGGTCAGCCGTTTCGGCGGGATGGACATCGAAGAAGTTGCCGCGCGCCATCCCGAATCGATCGCCACGTTCTACGTCGATACGACGATCGGGTATTCGCCCTTCATCGGGCGCGAGCTGGCATTTTCGGCACAGCTCGATCCAGGCTATCGCAAACAATTCCCCGCGATCGTGGGGGCGCTCTACGATCTCTTCTTTCGCTATGGCGCGAAGCTGGTCGAGATAAATCCGCTCGCACTGACGTCCGATGGACGCGTCGTCGCGTCGGACGCAAAGGTCGAGCTCGACGACGACGCGCTCTTTCGAAATCCCGAGTTTGACCAGTGGCGTGCGGCGCTGCCGCTCGACGAAGATGAGTTGCTCGCGGCGCAAGCCGGCGTCGGCATTCGCAACTTTCGGCGGTTCCCCGGCGCGGTCGGGACGATGGCGAACGGCGCGGGGCTCGCGATGGCGACGATGGATGCCGTCGCGAACGCCGGCGGCGAGGTCGCCGACTTTCTCGACGTCGGCGGCGGCGCAAATGCGCAGCGCGTTCGCAACTGTTACGAGCTCGTCGTGAACAATTCGGGCGCCACCGTTTTCTTCATCAACATCTTCGGTGGAATCACGCGCGGCGACGAGGTCGCGCGCGGGATCGTCGGAGCGATGGAAGAGACGGCGTCGCGCAAAATTCCGCTCGTCATCCGTTTGACCGGTACCAACGAAGAAGAAGGCCGGCGGATTCTCAAAGACGCCGGGATGACGCCGGTCGAAACGATGGACGAAGGCGCGCGCGAAGCAGTGCGCCTATCACGGGACGCGTAAGCATGTCGATATACGTCGACAAAAACAGCAAGGTCATCGTCCAGGGCATCACGGGCGCAGAAGGTTCGTACCACGCCGACCGCATGCATAAGTACGGAACGAATCTCGTGGGCGGGGTTACGCCCGGCAAGGGCGGCCAAAAGACTCCCCAGGGACTCCCCGTCTTCGATACCGTCCGAGAAGCCGTCGACGCAACCGGCGCGACCCATACCTGCATCTTCGTCCCGCCGCCGTTTGCCGCTGACGCCCTGTACGAGGCCCACGACGCCGGGATGACGCTTGCCGTCTGCATCACCGAGGGTGTTCCAGTCCACGACACGCTCAAGGTCGTCGGAGCGACCGCCGGCATGCGTATCATCGGGCCCAACTGTCCCGGCCTCGCTTCGCCCGGAAAGGCGCTCGTGGGTATCATGCCCGGGCACGTCTTCAAGGAAGGCGGCGTCGGCGTCATCTCCCGGTCTGGCACGTTGACGTACGAGGTCGTCGACTTGCTCACCCGTGCCGGCCTCGGCCAATCGACCTGCATCGGCGTCGGCGGCGATCCGATCATCGGGACGACCTTCGTCGAATGCCTGCGGGAGTTTAAGAACGATCCGCAGACCCACGCGATGGTAATCTGCGGCGAGATCGGTGGCTCCGACGAGGAAGAGGCCGCGGCCTTCGTGGCCGAGCACATGCCGGAGATGCCCGTCGTGGCTTTCATCGGAGGGCGAAACGCTCCGGCCGGCAAGTCGCTCGGTCATGCCGGTGCGATCATCTCCGGCAGTTTTGGAACACCTCAGAGCAAGATCGCCGCCTTCATCGCCGCCGGGGTGCCGGTAGCGCAGCGGCCCTCAGAAATACCGGGTCTCCTCGCGGAGCGCCTCGCTGTTCGAGCCTAAAAAGGGTCCCGTCCGAGGCTTGACTTGGCCCAGAGCAACGCGTAGGCCCCAAACCGCTCGTTCTAAGGGAGCCTAAAGGAAAGACCTCAATCCTGAGCAAACGATGAGCGCAGCGGGTCACTCTGTGTTTTCCCTGTGGCCCTTTTGGCCGGGCGGCAGGGCGACTCGCCTTTTGACAACTTAAGACAAATACGAGGGTTAAGAACATGAGTTCACATCGAACCCTCCGTCACGCGGTCGTCGCCGCGATGATCATCGGCGCATTCATCTGCCAGGGAACATGGGCACTGGCAGGTGTCACCGGTAACATCGCGGGTACGATCAAGGACTCGAGCGGCGCGCCAATTGCCGGCGTACAAGTGCAGGCAGTTGCAGCCTCGGAGAACCGGACCGCGACGACGGATGCGGGAGGTCATTTCGTTATCCTCTCGCTGAACCCGGATACCTACACGCTCAGCCTGAGCCGAGCGGGGTACCAGGGTATTTCCTATCCAGGCGTTGTGGTCTTTGCGGACCAAACGCAAAACGTTTCCTACACGATGACCAAGGCGCTGCGCACGATTGCGCACGTGACGTCGCAAGCCGGCACCTCGCTCGTCAAGTCGGGCGTTGGCAGCGACCTCTATAGCGTCAACAGCAGCCAGGCTGCTGCTGCAGCGGCGCTGGGCGGAGGCGGCAATCTGAACAACGCCTATTCGGCAATGGCCTCGGTGCCTGGCGTGCAGACGTCCCAAGGCGGCATCGGCTGGGACTTCAACGCCGCATACGTCCGCGGACAAAACTCGTACTATACCGGCTTCGAATATGACGGCATTCCGATTAACCGCTCATTCGACAATTACAACGCCGGGACGGAATCGAGCCTGGGCCTGCAGGAGCTGCAAGTCTACACGGGCGGGGGTCCGTCCTCGGTCGCTTCGGCCGGCACGGCGGGCTTCATCAACCAAGTCATCAAGACCGGCACCTTCCCGGGTTTCGCCACGGCGAACCTCGGCATCGCGACGCCGAACTACTACCATCAATCTCAGGTTGAAATCGGCGGCTCGACGCCCGACCGCACCTTTAGCTACTACATCGGGATCCTGGGCTACAACCAAACCTATCGCTTCTTCGACAACAGCAACGGCGCCGGCTATATGACGCCGGGCGGCCCGTTGTCCGGCGACGTGCTGGGGTTTGGCACCGGCTATGGTTTCGGCAGCTTCCAGTACCTTGGAATTGCGAGCACATGTACCTGGACGTGCCAGGGCGTTAAGCCGATGTGTCCTCTCCTCAGTGCCGGGCCTTCGAAGTTCACCTACCCCGCGCAGGGGTGCTGGCAGTACTACAGCGGCCTCGCCGCCACGCCGTTCGCGGTCAGCGATCGCGAGAACGTGATCAACCTTCACATGGGCATTCCCAAGCGCAACGGGCTTCGGGACGACGTTCAGGTCATGTGGAGCGGATCCGCGCTCAACAACTATGGTTACAACAGTCCCGACGACATGGGACCGGGCGGCAACCAGTTCATCTACTCGCAGTACAATACGCTCGCCAGGGCGCCGGTCTGCGGTCCGGACACGATCGCACCTGGATTGACGGTCAACGGCTGCAATAACCCAGGGAACTTCGGAGGTGTGCCGTCCTGCGGCATCTCGTCTAATCCCTTCGGGAACTGCGGCCAGATCATAGCGACGCAGTCGGCCTTCAAGTGCGGCGTCTCACCGCCAAGCTTCCCGTCGCTGGGCTGTGGGTTCACCTACGTGCCGTATGCAGACAATGTCGCGTATAACGTCCCGTTCGGCACCGCAATCGCCAAGAGCATGGCCTCGATAAGACCCCCAAGCGTCTACATGGCTCCGAACACGCCAGCACATGCGTTCGGCGCCCCGCTTCCGTTTAACAGCAACGCACAAAATGTCAATCAGAACGATGCCGGGATCGCGAAGATCCAGTACACCTACGCGTTGAGCCAATCAGCGTATCTGCGCGCCTACGCGTATAGTTTCTACTCCGACTGGTTTTTGAACTCGCCGTCCTTCGGCTCGTTCGACGAGCTCGGGCCGGCCTTCCCCAATTCCGCCCAGTATCAGCTCATCACCCACACCTCGGGCGGCGCGCTCGATTTCCAGGATCAGCTCAACGACCAAAATTTGGTCAGCCTGGATGGAAACTATACGACCGCGGGCGTGATTCGCTTCAACAACTCTTCTGCGTATTACGGATGCGCGCCGGGCTCGGCGTTCTTTCCCAATGCCTGCTCTCCGATCGGCTACATGTCGTCAGCCGGCGGCAAATTCACGTGCTACGATCCCACGACGGGGAAAGCGCAGGTCTGTCTCAACTCTAGCTATTACAACGTCGCGACGAAGAGCACGGTCTCTCCGACCTGGACCGCCGATGCGGCTTCCGGTCCCACGGCTTTCGCCGCCGCGAACACTCCGGCCGGGAGGGCTCGAGCAACCTGGGATAGCCTCTGGAGTGGAAACGCCACCGGGTCATATAACGCCGTCCGGCCGAGGTTCGTGAATGCCGCGCTGCAAGATCAGTTCCGCCCCAACGACAAACTGCTGATCAACGCCTCGATCCGGTACGACAACTTCACGTACGTTCTGCCGGACTCGGTGACCCCTGCCACGTCGTTTTACGCCAGCCAGAGCGCGAACTACACCTGCGTTCAAGCCAAGACCAATCAGGTGCTGACGCAACCGTTGCCGCCGGGCGTACCGCCTCCGGCGGGCGCCCAATATGTCGTGGGCGACTGCAACGCGGCAGCGGCCGCGCTCTTTCCGGCCGGACCGCACACCGGTTGGGTCCATCCCAACGGTAAGACCCAAGACGGCGTTGCGGCACCGAACTTCACCGCGAGCTCGCCGAGTTCGTACACGCTCGACTACTGGGAGCCGCGTTTCTCGGCAACCTACACCGTGAGTCCGGACACCGTGATCCGGGCATCGGCGGGTCGCTACACGCAGCCTCCGATCTCCGCGTCGGTTCAATACCTCAGCTCATCGGGTGACGATCGCTCGGTTTGGAACAACACGATGAACCTCGGGTTCTATTCGCCCTTCCATCCGATTCCGGGAATCTCGTCTGGCCAGTACGATCTCTCGTTGGAACAGCACTTCCGCGGGACCGACATGAGCTTTAAGCTCACGCCGTTCTACACCTGGGTTTCGAACTGGCAGCAGCAGACCTTCATCGGCTCGAACTTCGTGACGCAAGTTCCGGTCGGCGTGAATCGCAACGAAGGCGTCGAGTTCCAGTTCAACAAGGGTGACTTCACTCGCAACGGGCTCTCGGGGCTCCTGGCGTTCACCTACACCGACTCGAAGGTGATGTTCCAGAACATTCCTACCTCAGGGGGCGGCGTTATTCCGAACACCACGACTACGCTCAATCAGGTGATTACGGCGTATAACCAGCTTACCAAGGCGGGCGGCGGCAGCCCCTGCTACCAGGACCTTCCAACGGGCTCGGTGGGCGTTCCGTGTTCGAAACACAACTCACCTTCGGGTGTCGACACGATCCTCAACCCATACTACAATCAACCCGAGCAGGGTCTGCTCAATCCGAGTGGCTGGTACAACCCGTACACGACCGCCATCGCACCGAGTCTCAGCGGTGCGCTCAACAGCTACATCTCGCCGTACGCTTCGTCCTTGGTTCTCAACTGGCGCCAAAACAAGCTCGCAATCACGCCGAGCTTCAACTTCCAGACCGGCGGCTTTTATGGAAGCCCGCTCGACACGACCGGTCTCGATCCAAGGGCCTGCACGCAAAACTCGAGGGCAGCCGGCATCACGAAGCTCTCGCCGAAGACCAATCCGCTTCAATGCAACTACCTCTCGGTCAATGCCCCCGGTCTGGGCCAGTTCGGCTACCTCTACATTCCAGATCCGCAGACCGGAACGTTCTTGTTCGGAAACTACGAGCAACCGAGCTCGATCGTCGGCAACCTGCAGGTTTCCTACGATGTCAGTCCGCGGATCAGGCTGACCGTTCTTGGAGCCAACCTCTTCCACACGTGCTTCGGCGGTACGCCTGCAGCCTGGACGGCTGCGGCTCCGCCAAGTCCCGTGTTCTGTGGCTACGCTCCGGCCGGCGGCCCGCTCAACAGCACGATCTATCCGGCCAACTTCTACAACGGCACCGGCATCAACGACTTCAAAGCTAATGGAGCTCGGACGCCGGCCGCCTTCCAGCAAAGCTACACGCCCCGCGGCGCAAGCACTGGCGCGATCGGCGCTGCCGTGCAACCGATCAACGTCTACTTCAACGCACAGATTAGGATCTAATCACGTTTGATGCGCTGAGCTAGCACCAACGCAAGCGGGACCCTCCGGGGTCCCGCTTCTTTGTACGCGGCAGGCGCGCACTCCACGTAGCGAGAAATTTTTCTGGCGATGCAAAGGTTTTTTTTGGCGATCCTATGCACGCTGGCATGCGTCAGCTTTCTGCCGGTCGCGGCCCGTCCGGACGGCACCGCGGGCGCCTCGTCTGCGACGCCCCCACCGCAAATCTATCACGTCGTTACCACCGCGCTGTGCGCGCGTCTGCACGAGCGGGTTCGCCCCGCCGTCGCGATGATTCTGCAAAACGATCAGAAGATCGCCAAGAGCCCTCCGCTCTTCAAAAGATACCAGCGCGGCGCGCTCACCGCGCTCGATAGCGCCGATCCAAACGGCGTGGGATCGCCGCAGGGCATGGACTCGATCTATAACCAATCTCCCGAGACCAGCATGGCGCTCCAGCAGATGTCGTATCTCGTGATTCCAATCGCGCGCAACCTCATTGCGGCGCAGACATTGCTCGACAACGTCAAGCTGGTCGAGCCGACGGGGAATGCCGCCGACGACGCGACACTCGATAAAATCAAGCAACAGCTGCTCGATACCATCGCCTTTCAGAGCGCCTCGCTCGATCTGATCAACGGCTTTGTGACAACGCTCCAAATGGGAGAGTTGCAGCATGCCGGCGAGGAATATCTCGGTGCAATCCAAGGCGGCGATATGACCACGCCGACGATAAGGGTAACGCCAAATCCGTGGCAAGACCCGAACACACCGGGCCTCGCGCCGAACCCCTATGCGTTCGACGTCGCCACTATTCCGGGCTTGGCGGTGGGGTACAACCCGCTTTCACGAATTGTCGATGGATTGCAATGGCTGCGCGCGGAGACCAGCAAGCGAGAAGATACGGCCGGCAAGACCATTGCGGCGGCGCTGAGCGAATGCGGAAAATAATTGGCGATCCCTTAGGAGAATGATAGTATGCGTGCCAGACTTACCGTCGTCGCCCTGATAGGTTCACTCTGGATGGTGCCCAGCATGAGCAGAGCCGATACCGCCGCTGGGCAACTCGTCTACAACTTTACCTACAGTGCGAATCAGAACGTTCAGTCCCGCGACTCGGTCAACAACGTCGAAGACGTCAACGAATCCGGCAGCCTCGCTGCTGGCAACAACGGAATAAGTCACTACGGCGGGTCGCTCACGGATAAGGGAACGATGACGGTCAACGTCTTGCGCCGGCAGCCCGATGGAGCGCTGGTCGTCATGATTAGCGAGCAGGGTGAGAACCTCCGACGAGCCTCGCCGGCCGAGTGCGTCGTCTACGGGAACACGCACGTCATCTGCGACCCCGACAAGACGATCTACACCGAGGAATACACCTTATTGCGTTTTCTCGGGGGGAACTTCGTCGATCCCACTGCGCTCGACGCGAATCGTCACTGGATCGTTACGCAGGACAGCGGGTTGGATAACGTACATGCGGACTATACCATTAACAGCGACGTGAACGGAATGATGCAAATCGGCGAGAAACGCAGCGTCAAGGAGAGTGGAGCGGGGCATTTGACGACCGACGTCGAGACGAAGGTCGGCTACGACTCCAAACGCTCCGTACCAACATCGGTGGACGAGTACGCGACCCAATACACGGACGGCGGCATCAAGGGCACGTCGAGGACGATCTATCAGACCACCCTGAGTCTCGTCTCCGACTCAGTGGCCAAGCAATAGCGCAAAACGGCTATCAGTGCGAGGATTGTGAAGTCGCGATCTTTCCGACCACGACCCGCGGCGAACTTCAGTGGCTCAAGGATAGGCTCCACGTGGCGCGCGAAGTAGCGCGCCACTCGAGCACCGGCCTCGATTCATGGATGATGGAAGGGCTTGCGTTTCTCGACGACCATCAGGGGCATAGTATTGTTCTCGTCTCCCGCCGCCGCTAAGAAAGAAAGCGCTGATTTAGATGCAGCTCTAGGAGCCGCGGGCCGAAGTTTACTAAGGTAATCGAGGCCTGCGGCGACAACGAGATGCGCTAAATCAGAGCTTTCTTAGGCCGCGGCGACAACGAAATGCGCTAAATCAGCGCTTTCTTATTCGGGGATGCGGAGATGCTGGCCAGGCTGTAGCGCACCGGCTTTGAGACGGTTCGCGTCGCTGATGCGGTCGACGACCTCTTGAAGGTCTGAGCTCCGCTGAGCATGGGCGGCAGCGATGGACCAGAGCGTATCGCCCGGACGTACGGTCACGGAAACGTATCGCTGCGTACTAGCCGCGTACAGCCGGACGCTTGACAGCGTCGGCAGGGCTACCATGAGTCCGAGGCCGGCCAGTGCGATCGCCGGCAGCAGCGTGAAGCGTCTTCGTTTACCCACTCTCTTCACTCCCCATATGTAGTGCCAAACATCTGTTCGTCCCCCATATTTTACCATAAGCGGCCGGAGCAATGTCAAGGCGCTCGAACGTATGTTTGCCTTCGTCAAGAATTTATGTTAGGGTTGTACCGGCTATGAATGCCATACAGTTGGCATTCTCGCCCTGGAGGAACATGCGCAAAGAGATAACGGAGAAGCCAGCCACGGAACGGCAGCGGCGCATTCTTGAGGTCATTCGGGCGTTCACGGCGGAGCAAGGTTATCCGCCCTCGGTGCGGGAGATTGGCGAGCGGGTTGGACTCTCCTCATCGTCGACGATTCACGCGCACCTCAAGGCGCTCGAGCGCCACGGCATGATCTCGCGAGATCCGACCAAGCCTCGTGCGCTGCGCTCTGGCAGCACGCCGCCTGCCGCAGACGCCCTCGTCGTGCCCGTTCTCGGCCGCGTGGCAGCCGGCGTCCCGATCACGGCACAAGAAGACGTTGAGGGCGAGTTCGTTCTCCCGACGAGCTTCGTGCCGCGCGCCTCCGGTGCGTTCATGCTAAGGGTACAGGGCGACTCCATGGTCGAGGCTGCGATCCTGGACGGCGATCTCATTCTCGTTCGGCCGCAACACACGGCAGAAAACGGCGAAATCGTCGTGGCTATGCTCGACGGCGAAGCGACCGTCAAGCGCTTCTACCGCGAAGCTGGGCGCGTCCGTCTGCAGCCGGAGAATCAGGCGATGGCGCCAATCTACGCGAGCGATGTCGAGATCGTCGGTCGCGTCGAAGCCGTCGTCCGCCGCCTCTAGAGTTCGCAGGGTCTTTCAGACCTTCGAGGCTCGCGCGGTGCCGGTGATGCGCCGTGTCGGCGAGCTGCCGTTCATCATGGCCGTGCGCGAGGCGCTGCCGTGGAGTTTTATCGGTCTTGCCGCGGCCTTCGTCGTCATCCTTGCCGCTCAATTGCGCGCCGGAACGCCGCATGAGACCTCCATCGGAATTGCACTGGCGTCGGCGCTGCTTCCGGCTTTCGGAGTGATGGCAATGGCGCTGGTCGTCGTTCTGCCGCTTCGTCTTGCTCGAGCCGCGGGCTACGGCGTCGCGCCGCTCTTGCTCGGAAGTATCGGCGGCTTCGCGCTCGCGCTGCCGCGTCCGTTCGGGCCGAACGCGATCGAATATCTGCGGACACTCGGCGCCTCGGGACTCTTCGTCGCGATTCTTTCGTGCGGTGTGGCTGGTGGGTGGATCGCGTTGACGCGCCGGCGGTTGCCACCGTCGCTTGGTGAGTACGCCGGCGCGTTGCTGGGGGTCGGCACCTTCGCCGCGCTCGCGTTGTTGCATTTCTCGCTGCCGGCGGCGATTGCGGCGGCGATGCACCCGATCGCGCGATTGGGCGACACCTACGTTGCCTTGATCGTCATCGTTGCGATCGAGACGCTGCTGTGGACCGCGGGCGTTCATGGACCCGCGATGCTCGCCGCGATCGTGACGCCCGTCTACCTCACGATGCAGATGCAAAACACGCACGCTTTCACGGTACATGCTCCGCTGCCGTACATCGTCGTCGTCTCGCTCTTTCTGTTCGTTTTCCCCGGGGGCGCCGGCGCGACGCTGCCGCTAGCAGGACTGCTAGCGGTCTCGCGTGTTCCACGGCTGCGCCGCGTCGGGCGCGCGACGCTCTTGCCTGCGCTCTTCAATCTCAACGAGCCGCTGCTCTTTGCCGCTCCGGTCGTATTTAACCCGCACTTGGTTTTGCCGTTCGTCGGCGCGCCGCTCGTGCTGGCAACGGTGACGTACTTGGCGGTCGCCTCGGGACTCGTATCGCGCGCGGCCTTCTACGTTCCGTCTGCCGTGCCGACATTCGTCTCCACCTACGCCGCAACGCAGGACCTGCGCGCGATTGCGCTCGCCGCACTGAATATCGGCATGGCGACGTTGATCTGGTATCCGTTCGTACGCGCATACGAGCGTCACATCGGCGAATCATGATTGCGCAGCTGTGCGAGCAATTCGGCATCGGCGGGCCGGTTCGAGAGGCCGCGCTCGCGGCCTATGAGGCAACCGCTACGCTGACTTACGAGCCCCAACGGCGCGTGCACCTCAACGTGCTGCAAGCCTTCATCGACGAAGGACTCGTAGAGAGCGATTTCGCCGGCTCGACCGGGTATGGCTACGACGATCCGGCGCGGTCGCGTTATGAGTCGCTGCTGGCACGTGTGCTCGGCGCAGAGCGCGCGATCGCACGGCTCTCGATCGTGAGCGGTACGCACGCCATCATTGCCGCGCTTGCGGCGTGCACGCCGCCAGGAAGAGCTCTGCTCTCGATTTCGGGAACTCCCTACGATACGCTGCGCAATGCGATCTGCGACGCGCCGCATGCGCTGGTCCGCCAGGGGATCTCGTACCGTGAGATCGCGCTGGATCGAAGCGGCGCAATCGACCTGCCCGCGGTCGAGGACGCGCTTGCGCAGATCGGCGATGCGACCATTTTCATTCAACGTTCGCGCGGATACGCACCACGGCGCTCACTCTGCCTGCAAGAGTGCGAGCGGGCGATTCGCACGATCAAGAAGATCGCACCGAGCGCCGACGTGCTCGTCGATAACTGCTATGGCGAGCTCGTTGAGGAACGCGAACCTTTACATGCCGGTGCCGATCTGGTCATGGGATCGCTCATCAAGAATCTTGGCGGATCGGTCGCGCCGGCCGGTGCGTACGTTGCAGGAAGCGCACAACTCGTCGAACGTGTCGCGGCGCGGTTGTACGCGCCGGGGTTGGGCACATCGCTCGGGCCGTCGCTCGGGTTTGGACGCGAGCTCTGCCAAGGGCTTTTCCTGGCTCCCCTGATCGTCGAGCAATCGCTGCGGGGACTCGACTTCACCGCAGCCCTCTTTGAAGCGCTCGGTTACGTCGTCGACCCCAAGCCCGGCGAGCGGCGTACCGACATCGTTCAAGCGATTCGCCTCGGTTCGACGGAGTCGTTGGTGCGCTTTGCCGCTGGATTGCAGGCAGCGATGCCGGTGAACGCCGGTTTCCGGCCGGAGCCAGGCAGCGTGCCCGGCTATGCGCAGCCTGTCATCATGTCGTCAGGCGCATTCGTCAGCGGCGCGACGATCGAACTCTCCTGCGATGCCCCGATGCGGCCGCCCTTCGAAGTCTACGTGCAGGGCGGCGTGAGCGTCGCGCACGCGTATCTCGGCGCGCTCTTTGCCGCGCGCGCTTGCGAAGCTTCCGATTATTCCGGTTTTTCGGAACCGAGATAGCCGTAAAAGTAATACTTGCAGCCATCTTGGGTGGTGATTGCCACGCGCGTCTCCTCGACCACCGCCGCGGCGACAGTCTTGCCGACAACGTTCTCCAGCATGGCTTGCGTTTGAAGAAACTCGGCCGTTTGAAGCCCCTCCGGTTCTGCCTCGATAAGGTGCAAGAGCTCGTCAATGCGGTCTTTCATCATTATCACAGTAATCGGCGCGGTCTCCAGATTTCTTAGCAAGCTCCGCCGTAGTGCGGCGCCAGGAGGCGCCCGGATCGCCTAGAGAAGGGCTGGCGGGCATGTACCTGCTCGAAGTGCTAAGCGGCCCGCTCGACGGAAAGACCTGGCCCTTCGAGCTCGAGATCACGATTGGGCGCGATGACGCGCTGGCAAACGCCTGCCTAGCGCTCGATCGGTACGTTTCGAGAAAGCACGCCCAGTTGCGGATCGAGGCCGGCGCCATACGCCTGGTCGACCTGCGCAGCCGCAACGGAACGAGACTAGCCGGCAAGCCCGTGGTCGGTGCAGTCCGGCTTCCAGTCGGAGTTCCGTTCATCGTAGGGCGTACCATTCTGCGGGTGACGCGCGCGTAAGCTCTATGGAAAGCGTGACGAACGTTGCGCGGGCGCGCGCGCTCTTGCGCGCGTTGCCGCGGCCGGTCGGATTCGTGCCGACGATGGGAGCGCTCCACGACGGGCACCTCGAGCTTATCGCGCGAGCACGAGATCGATCGGCGACCGTCGCCGTTTCGATCTTCGTCAATCCCTTACAGTTTGGTGCGAACGAGGATCTCGCCACCTATCCGCGGGATCCCGTCGCGGATCGAAAAAAACTTGGCGCTGCCGGCGTCGACGTGCTCTTCGCTCCCGAAAACACCGCGATGTACGCGCCGGGCTTCGCCACCCTCGTCGACGTTGGGCCGCTCGGCACGATCCTTGAAGGCGCGGTGCGGCCGGGTCATTTTCGCGGCGTTGCGACGGTAATCGCAAAGCTGCTGAACATCGTGCAGCCCGACGTGCTTTTTCTTGGCCAGAAAGATGCGCAGCAAACAGTGGTGCTGCGCACGATGGTCGGCGATCTCGATTTTCCGGTCGACGTCCAGATCGTGCCGACGGTACGGGAACGCGATGGCTTGGCAATGTCGAGCCGCAACCGCTATCTCGACGCCGCTGCACGGGAGCAGGCCTCGACTCTTTACCGCGCCTTGCTCGCCGTGCGCGATGCTCTCGAGGACGGCAGCAGCAAGGGCGATGCCATCGTTGCCGGAAAGGCGGCACTGAGCAGATCGGCGAGGCTGGAGTATCTCGAATTGGTCGACGCCAAGAACTTTGTGTCGCTCGAGCAATTGCGTCCGCCGGCATTTATCGTGGGCGCCGCACGTTTCGGTACGACGCGTTTGATCGATAATTTGTTGGTGACCTCGTGAAGGGTGATAGACTGCGAGCGGCGCGGATATTCTTGGGCGTCAGCGGCGGTATCGCCGCGTACAAGGCCGCGGCCTTGACGAGTACGCTCGTACAGCGCGGCGCGAGCGTGGACGTCGTGATGACGGCCGAGGCCGAGCGATTCGTGACCCCACTGACGTTTTCGTCGCTGACGGCTCGCCCGGTCTACGCTTCGCTGTGGGACTACCCCGAGCGGATTCCGCACATTCGACTCGTGCGCGAAGCGGACGTCGCGCTCGTCGCGCCCGCAACGGCGAATCTGATTGCGAAGCTTGCAGCCGGAATCGCCGACGATTTACTGAGCACCGCGCTGCTCGCTGCCCGCATCCCCCGGATCTTGGCGCCCGCTATGAACGAAGCCATGTACGAAGATCCCGCGACAAAAGCGAATTTATCGACGCTGCGCGCGCGCGGCTATGAAGTCGTGGATCCCGAACGCGGTTTTCTCGCAGAGCGAGAGAATGGCATGGGACGCTTAGCCTCGGAAGAGCGCATCGTGGATGCATTGGAGCGTGCGCTCGCGCGTCGCCGGTCGCTACGGGGTAAGCGCGTTGCAATCACCGGAGGCCCTACCCGCGAGGCGTTCGATCCGGTGCGCTTTTTGAGCAATGCATCGACCGGAGCGACTGCCATTGCGCTTGCGCGCGAAGCGGCGCTGCGCGGCGGGGAAGTGACGCTCATGCTCGGTCCGACGCTGCTTGAACCCCCCGCCGGCGTCGAGGTGGTGCGAGTCACGACGGCAGCGCAACTCTATGATGCGGCGCTTGAGCGCGCGGTCGGCGCCGATCTCGTAATCGCAGCCGCTGCCGTCGCCGACTGGCGTCCCGCGAAGTTTTCGGCCTCGAAGGAGCGCAAGCGCGGTAAGGATTTGAAGGTACGGCTCTCGCCCAACTCCGACGTTCTCGCGGCACTGGGCGAACGAAAGGGCGCGACCTTCTTGGTCGGCTTCGCGGCGGAGACCGAAGAACACGAAGCACGTGCGCGCGAAAAGCTTCGCCGAAAGCATCTGGACGCTATCGCCGTCAACGACGTGCGCGGCGAGCGCGGGTTCGGCACCGGCGAGAACGCCGTCGTGCTGCTTTGGGGCAAAGACGGCCGCCGCGACCTCGGCGTCGCCCGAAAGGATGTGCTCGCTGCGCGCCTGCTCGACGCCGTGGAAGAGCTGATGTCATGCTCCTGAAGAGGTGATGTCATGCTCCTAACGATCGACGTCGGCAACACCGAGACGAAACTCGGCTGTTTTTCAAAGCACGCGCTCAAGCAGACGTGGCGTGTCACGACCGAGTTGCGACGCACGCCCGACGAATACGGCGTCTTCTTCACGCAGCTCTTCGCAACGAGCGAGATTAAGACAAGCTCGATTCGCGCGATAGCGATTGCGAGCGTCGTTCCGCAGCTCGACCTAGTCCTCGAAAGCGCCTGCGAGCGGTTCTTCGCAACGGCGCCTCATTTCTTGAAACCCCAGACGCAGCGCCTGATGAAGGTCGTTACCGAAAACCCCTCGGAGGTTGGCGCCGATCTCATCGCGGCGGCAATCGGCGGCCGCGCGCGCTTTGGCTCACCGCTCATCGTCGTAAGCTTCGGCACCGCGACCGTTTTCATGGCGATCTCAGCGCGAGGCGAATACCTAGGCGTTGCCATTGCGCCGGGTATTGCGGTTTCGATCGAGGCGCTGATCGGCCGCACCGCGAAGCTGCCGCAAATCGCGCTCGAGGCACCGGCCCGTGCGATCGGCCGCAACACGACCGAAGCGCTGCAAAGCGGCATCGTCTACGGCTTTGCCGGGCAAACTGAGGCGATCGTCGCGCGATTGCGCGCGGAGATGGGCGTTGACGCTAAGGTCGTCGCGACCGGCGGCCTCGCCGAGATCGTCGCCAAGCAGACGCCCGTCATCGAAGCGGTCGACGCGCACCTCAGCTTGGTGGGATTGGAGCTCTTCCACCGGAAAGTCTAGCGTCATGGCTCCGGCACCTTTGCAGATTGGCCCAATCGAGGTCTGGCCGCCGCTGATTTTGGCGCCGATGTCCGGCGTGACGAATCGCACGATGCGCGCGCTCTATCGTCCCTTTGGTCTCGGCCTCACCGTCACCGAGTTCGTTTCGTCCAACGCCTTGAGGTACGGGAGCCGCCGCACGATGGAGATGATCGACCAGCACGGCTTGGAACGGCCCGTCTCGACGCAGCTCTGGGGCGACGACCCTGCGACGATGGCACTGGCAGCGAAGGTGGTGCGCGAGTGCGGTGCCGACATCGTCGACATTAACTTCGGCTGCCCCGCACCGAAGGTAACCAAGACCAACGGCGGATCCGCCTGTCTGCGCGACCCCAAGCGCTGCGAGGCGATTATGCGCGCCGTCGTTGCCGCCGTCGATTGCCCCGTCACCATGAAGATGCGCTTAGGCTGGAGCAACGACGCGCTCGTCTATCTTGACGTGGCTCGGCGGGCGCAGCACGCCGGCGTGCAGGCGGTGACGCTGCACGCCCGCACGGCGAAACAATTCTACAAGGGGAACGCCGATTGGGAGCACATCGCGCGCCTCAAGCGCGCCGTCGACATCCCGGTCATCGGCAACGGCGATCTCGACGATCCTCATCGTGCAATGGAGCGCATGGGTGAAAGCCGCGCCGACGCCATCATGCTCGGGCGCGCGACGCTCGGTAATCCATGGCTCATCGCGCAAATTCGAGATCTTATGGAGGGACGCGAGGCGCGCCCGATGCCCACGCCGGCGCAACGCCTTCGCTTCGCTATCGTCCACTATCGCGCGATGCTTCAAGAGCTGGGCGAAGCGCGCGCCGTCCCGCAGATGCGCAAGCACATCGCGCTCTATCTCAAAGGCATTTCGGGCGCAGCGATCCTGCGGGAACGCATCATGCACATCGAACGAGGCGACGACGCGATCGGAGTTATCGAAGAGACGATCGCGCGGCTCGACGCGACGCCGCTTGCAGCGTAATGAATGAAGAACGAGACTAGCGCGGGTGGCCGGTCCGCCTCGAGACGATGATCGAGGGGCGCGCCGATCTCTACGGCGCGAGCACGCCGCAAGAGCTCGCAGCCGAGACGTACGAAAACTACAAGGAGTTCGTCAATCCTCCGCTTGCGCGCGTGATGAAGCTTTCCGGATCCCCGGTCGAGGTCCGGGCGCGGGGCTCTACCATTTGGGACCAAACGGGGAAAGCTTATCTCGACTTCGCCGGCGGCTACGGCGTCTTTACGCTTGGACATTCGCATCCGCGCGTCGTCGACGCGGTGCGCTCGCAGCTCGAGCTGATCGCGCTCTCGGGCAAGACGATGTTCAACGTTATGCTCGGACGCGCCGCGCGCCGGCTTGCAGAACTGGCGCCGGGAGATTTGCAGATCTCGTTCTGGTGCAACAGCGGTACCGAGGCGATCGAAGGTGCGATCAAACTCGCGCGCGCGGCCACCGGCCGCGCAAAGATCGTGGGCACCTACGAAGCGTTTCACGGAAAGACGCTCGGGGCGCTCTCGGTGAGCGGACGCGAAACTTTCCAGGCCCCCTTTCGTCCGCTGCTTGCCGATTCTCTTTGCGTGCCGTACGCGCAGACCGACGGCCTCGACGAGGCGTTGCGCGACGCCGCTGCCTTCCTCGTCGAACCGGTGCAGGGCGAAGGCGGCGTCCACGTTCCGCCGGCCGGCTATCTTCGCGAGGTGCGCGCGGCCTGCAATCGAACCGGAGCGCTCTTCGTTGCCGACGAGATCCAAACCGGATTGGGGCGTTGTGGATATCGCTTTGCCTGCGACCGGGACGACGTCGTTCCCGACGTGATGACGCTGGCCAAGGGACTCTCCGGGGGCGTCGTTCCCGTCGGAGCGTTCATCGCGCGGCCGCTCGTCTGGAATCGCGCGTTTGGTAAGGCGCCGCTTTTGCATACGTCGACCTTCGGCGGAAACGAACTGGCCTGCGCCGCCGCGCTTGCCGCAATGGACGTTCTGGAAGAAGAGAGTTTGGCGGACCAGGCTCACGTGCGCGGCGTGCAGCTGCTGAGCGGCGCGCGCGAGATCGCAATGGCGTACCCGGCGGTGATTCGAGAAGCGCGTGGGCTCGGGCTCTTGGTCGGGATCGAGCTGACCAATGAAGGATATGGCGGTTGGATCATTCCGGAGATGCTCAAACATGGCGTTACGGCCGCCTGGACGCTCAACGCCCAGCGCGTCATCCGGCTCGAGCCGCCGTTGATCATAACGGCACCGGAGGTCGATCGGGGGCTCGAGGCATTGCGCGCCGGCGTTGCAACGGCCTACGAGAAGTTAGGCCGGCTGTAACCGTTCCGCGATGCCGTATGTCGAAAGTAGGATTGCGATTGCTGCCCCGGCCCGCCGCGTCTACGAGCTTGCCAAAGACCAGGAGCGATTTCCCGAGTTCATGCCCGACGTAGAAGCCGTGACCGTTTTAGAACGCAAACCCGAGAGCGCGATCTCGCGCTGGAAGACGCTCGTCGAAGAGGCGCCGATCGAGTGGACCGAGGAAGATCGTTTCGACGATGCCGCACTGCGAATCGATTACAAACTGCTCGAAGGCGACCTTGAAAAGTTTGAAGGTGCCTGGACGTTCGAACATCGCGACGGCGTTACGCACGTCGTCCTCGGCGTCGACTACGACTTTGGCGTTCCAACGCTGGCCGAGCTGATCGGTCCGACCCTGCAGAAGAAAGTGCGCGAGAATAGCGAGATGATGCTCGCAGCGCTCAAGCGCGAGGCCGAGGGATCGTGAACAAGTTTTGTTTCGTTATTCACCCGCTCTCTTTTGAAGACATCGCGCGCTACGAGCCCGGTGCGAAGGGGAAAGGCGAGGCGATTCTAGGCAAGATCATGGAGTGGATGCCGCCATATGCGGCAGTGCACGTCACCGGCGTACGGACGCCCGACGGGCGCGAGACGGAAGGCTGGTTCGTTGCGGCCCCCCTCTTGCCTCAACAGCTCGTCGAATTTCCACGCGAAGAAGTCTATCGTCGCGTCGTCCGCGCCATCGAGATCGGCGCCGAGCTGGGAGCGCAGGTTGCGGGCTTGGGCGCTTTTACCGCCGTGGTCGGCGATGCCGGCGTGACCATTAATGCTCGCTCGCCGATTCCCGTGACGACCGGCAACTCATTGACGATTGCGGCCGGGGTTGAGAGCTTGTTTCGCGGCGCCGGCGAGATGGGAATTGACTGGGCCCGCTCCACGGCGGTCGTGATCGGTGCGACGGGCTCGATCGGAAGCGCCTGCGCGCGAATGATTGCGCCGAGGGTGGAACGTCTGGTATTGGTGGCACGCAATGAAACTCGCTTACGAAAGTTCCACGATGAAGTTGCCGGCACGCTGACGTGCGCGAGCGAGTACACGACCGACATTTCGAGCGCCGTACGTCGCGCGCAGCTGATCCTTACTGCGACGACGTCGACGCAAGACGTCATCGAGCCCGCAGAACTTCGCACCGGCGCGGTTGTTTGTGAGCTCTCGCTGCCGCACGACGTCGGCCGGCGTGTCGCGCGCGAACGGCCGGACGTCTTAGTGATTGAAGGCGGAAATATGGTCGTGCCGGGAAATCCGCGCTTCGAGCGCGTGCGCGAACCCGGCACCCAGTTCGATTTGAATCTTCCTGCGCGGACCGCGCTGGCTTGCATGGCCGAAACGATGATTCTCGCTCTCGAGGGGCGCTTCGAGCCATTCACGCTTGGGCGGGGAATCCAGCTCGAAAAAGTCATCGAGATTCAATCGCTGGCTGCTCGCTGCGGATTTACGCTCGCGGACATGCGCGCCTTCGATGCGGCGATTACTCCGCAGAGAATGGCCGCCACGCGCGAAGCGGCAGCCGCCCGCGTCGCCCTGAGCCTTTCGTCTTCCGATGGAGTCGATCCGCAGCGGAGTCGAAAGACTGCGGATGACACGCTGCGAACAGGCGTCGTCGAAGGATGAAGCGGGTTGTTTCCGTCTCGCTGGGCTCGAGTAGCCGCGACCACCGCGCGCGAGTGACGTTCATGGGCGAAGAGTTCGATATCTCGCGCGTCGGAACGGACGGCAAGCTCGGTGCCGCGATTGAGTCGGTGCGCGCGCTCGACGGCCACGTCGATGCAATTGGTTTGGGCGGCATCGACGTTTATCTGTACGCGGGCAGTCATCGCTATGCGCTGCGCGATGGCTTGCGTTTGCTCGAAGCCGCTACGCTCACACCGGTCGTCGACGGCAGCGGCTTGAAGAACACTCTCGAGCGTAAAGCCGTCCGATTCATGCAGGAGGAGCTTTCGATCGATTTACGCGGCCGGCGCGTTCTGATGGTAAGCGCCTTGGATCGGTTCGGCATGGCACAGGCGCTCGTCGATGCGGGCGCGGACGTGCTCTTCGGCGATTTCATCTTTGCGCTCGACAAGGACATGCCGGTTCGCGACCTCCATGAGTTCGAACGGATGGCCGAAAAATATCTTCCCGATGCGTGCAAGCTGCCGTTTCAATTCTTTTATCCGACCGGAAAGAAACAAGAGAAGCCCCCCGATCCCAAGTATCCGCAGTACTACGAGCAGGCCGAAATTATCGCCGGCGATTTTCACTTCATGCGGCAATTCATGCCGGAGCGCCTCGACGGCAAGATCGTCTTGACGAACACGGTAACTCAGGCGAATGTCGAAGAGCTCTCGGCGCGCGGCGTAAAGACGTTGATCACGACGACGCCCGATCTGGCCGGACGCTCGTTCGGAACGAACGTCCTCGAAGCCGCGCTCCTGGCGCTGCTCGGCAAGGCGTGGAGCGAAGTCGTGCCCGCCGATTACGAGCGCCTGTTGCGAGAGCTTCAACTCAAACCGCGCGTGGTCTCGCTCTGACCGAGGGAATTCGAAGCGGTTGGACGCCGAAGAGCCTGGGTATACCCTTCGACCGCGGCGGCGACGAGAAGGCCTCGGAGCGGCTCTCTGCGAACAGACCGCGACCAGCGTCGGAGAACGCCATCGAGTGCTGGGGCTCTCGCCATGAGCGCCCCGTGAGGGTCTAGTAGTTGAACGACAAAGAGATCGTACTAACCGCGGAAGGTTTAGCCAAGTTGGAGCAAGAGCTCGACGAGCTCAAGAGCGTCCACCGGCGCGAGGTCAACGATCGAATTCGCCAAGCCAAAGAGTACGGCGACTTGAGCGAAAACGCAGAGTACGAAGATGCCAAGCAGGAACAAGCTTTCATCGAAGGACGCATCCTTAAACTGGAGGCGATGATCCGCAACGCGCGCATCATCGACGAATCGGAATATGCGGCGGACGAGGTCCACCTCGGGGCGGTCGTCAAGGTGAAAGACCTCAAGAACAACGACTCGTACGAGTTCTCGATCGTCGGATCCGCGGAAGCCGACCCGCCGAATCGTCGCATCTCGAACGAATCTCCGTTGGGTAGCGCCCTCATGGGACACAAGAAAGGGACGACGGTCGACGTCGCCACGCCGCGGGGCGTCGTAAAGTATAAGATCGAATCGATCAAGAGCAGCGCGCCGAAGAAGGCTGCAAAGAAGGCTTCGTAACTATTGGACGAACTCGGAAAAACCGAAGCGGCGCTCGTGGCGGCCAGACGTGAGAATCTGGCCGCTTTGCGTTCGCGGGGGAACGATCCGTTTGCGGCGCGGCGCTTTGACGTACAGGCTACGACCGCCGAACTGCTCGAGCGTTACGGGTTTCTCGTTCCAGGCCAAGACGCAAGCGCCGAAGGCTGGAGCATCGCCGGCCGCATGCTTTCGAAACGAACGATGGGCAAGACGAGCTTTGCCGACCTTGCCGACCGCAGCGGCAAGCTGCAAATTTACTTGCGCAAGGAAGAAGTAGGAGAGCGCGCCTTCAGCGACTGGAGCGATCTCGACCGTGGCGATCTTCTCGGCGTGCGCGGCTACATGTTTCGCTCGAAGCTGGGCGAGCTGACGCTTCACGTCACGTCCTTTTCCGCGCTCGGTAAGGCGCTGATGCCGTTGCCGGACAAATGGCATGGGCTGCAGGACGTCGAGAAGCGCTATCGCCAGCGCTACGTTGATATGATCGTCAATCCCGACGTGCGCGATACCATGATCATGCGCAGCCGCCTCATCTCCGAGATGCGCCGATTCATCGACGGCCGCGGTTTTTATGAGGTCGAAACCCCGACGCTGCTGCACGTCGCGGGTGGCGCGGCGGCGCGGCCGTTCGTCACGCATTGCAACGCGCTCGACCAGGCGATGCAACTGCGTATCGCGACCGAACTGAACTTGAAGCGCCTGATCGTCGCCGGCCTCGAGCGCGTCTACGAAATCGGGCGAATCTTCCGCAACGAGGGCATCGACACGACGCATGCTCCGGAGTTCACGATGCTCGAGCTGTATGCGGCCTATTGGGACGTCTCGGACATGATGCAGTTCAACGAAGATTTGATCGTGCATCTCGTCTCAGTCGCAACCGACGGCGGAACGGACCTGAAGGTCGGCGATCGCAGCGTCTCGTTCGAGCGCCCCTTCGAGCGTTTGGAGTACCTCGACGCGATGGCGCGCTACAGCGGCGGGAAATACACGCGGGAGCGTTTGCTCGATCCGCGCGGCGCACAGGAAATTCTGCAAGAACTCGGCGTGCCGTCATCCCCGTCGCACGGACACGCGCTCGACAAGATCTTCGAGCGCGTTCTCGAGCCGCATCTGATCGCGCCGACGTTCGTCACGGGTTATCCAGTCGTCATTTCGCCTCTCGCGAAGCGGCGAGCCGGCGACCCGGCCTTGGCCGATCGTTACGAGCTCTTCTGCGCCGGCATGGAAATATCCAATGCCTTTACGGAGCTCAACGATCCCGACGACCAGCGCGAGCGTTTTGCGGCGCAGGTCGCCGAACGAGCGGGCGGAAATGAAGAGATTCCCGAACCCGATTGGGATTTTGTGCGCGCGCTCGAATACGGTATGCCGCCGACGGCCGGAATCGGCATCGGCCTCGACCGCCTCATTATGCTCTTAACGGGACAGCGGTCCATCCGCGACGTGATGCTCTTTCCGCTGCAGCGCCAGCACGGTTGATGCCGCGCCACATTCTTGCACTCCTCATCGTTCTCATTGCGGTGCTCGCGCCGTCCGGTGCCGGCGCCGACCAGCGGTTTTACTATCTCAATCCAAATCAGCTCGATCTCACGATATTGCTCCCGCCGCCGCCGGATGCGGCTTCCGCGCAAGAGCGTTCCGACGAGCAACAGGTCGCAGCTGCCGTCGCCGCGCGCAGCCAAGCGCAGCTCTTTGAGGCGCAAGAAGAATCGACGCGCAGCGTCTTTTTCTTTGCTCCCTCCATCGGCTCCGGTTTTGAACCCGCGCGGCTTCCGGTGACGGCGCGCTTCTTTTCCCGGGTGCAATCGGACATTTCAAATCTCATCCATCGGGCGAAGGCGTACTGGGACCGTCCGCGCCCAAACGGCGTGCAAAAGGGCAGAGGCTCTTACCCAAGCGGCCACGCTGCATTCGCCGCTTCCAGCGCGATTCTGCTATCGCAGCTCATTCCGTCGAAGCGCGACCCCATCTTCGTGCAGGCGCGCGTCTTCGCCGAAAATCGAATTCTCCTGGGACTCCACTATCCCAGCGATGTCGCCTCCGGCTGGACTGCGGGGACCCTGGCCGTCTACGTCATGATGCGCGACCGCGAGTTCCAGCGCGACTTTGCCGCCGCGAAGGCGGAGATACGCCGAGCGAATTTCTGACGAAGCTTCGCTTGACCGTTGCGTACGACGGTACGGATTTCCGCGGCTTTCAATGGCAGCCGGCGGGACGAACCGTCGCGGGCGTGTTGGAGGCCGCGCTTGCGCAGCTCTTTGGCGAATCCACCCGCGTCACCGGCGCCGGACGAACCGATCGCGGCGTACATGCGACCGGGCAAGTCATCTCATTTTCGACGCAGAAGGCTTTTCCGTTCGAACGGCTCACCGTCGCGCTCAACGCCGTCTTGCCGCCGGATTGCTCGATTCGCGAGAGTGCGCTGGTCGGAGGCGATTTCTCCGCCCGCTTCTCGGCGCGAGAGCGAACCTATACGTATGTGATCCTCAACCAGCCGCAACGCGACGCGCTGCTGGCGCGATATGCCTATCGCGTTACCCGCTCGCTCGACATCCCCGCGATGCGTGCCGCCGCCGCCCACCTCGTCGGCGAGCACGACTTTCGTTCGTTTGTACGGGTATTGCCGGAGGGCGCCACGACCAGGCGCGTCGCGCGGCTCGAGGTCGACCGGCGCGACGCGCTCGCTCGGATCTCGATTACGGCAGATAGTTTCCTCCACCGCATGGTCCGCACGATCGTAGGCACCCTGATCGAGTCCGGAAGCGGTCGGCGGGATCCCTCCGCGATGCCGGCAATCTTGGCGGCCCGCGATCGCTCAGCGGCGGGCGATACGGCCCCGCCTCACGGACTCTACTTGGCGGGCGTGCGGTATGCCGACGGCTACGACTCGCTCGCCGAGCCGCCGGTCCTGCAAGGCTGGACTTGAGCCAATCCTTGACGCGGACCAGGCTTTCCCGTAGGATACCTTGGTTGTGCGCACCTATCAGCAAACGACGGCACAGACGGATCACCGTTGGTACCTCGTTGATGCGTCCGGCGAGCGTCTTGGCACGCTCGCGGTGCGCGTTGCGCGCGCGCTTTCGGGCAAGCACAAGCCGACCTGGACGCCCCATATCGACGACGGTGATCACGTGATTGTGGTAAATGCCGAAAAGATCGAGCTCGGCGGAAAGAAGTGGACGCAAAAGCTCTACTATCGTCATAGCAACTATCCCGGCGGCCTGAAGGTGCAAACCGCCAAGGAAATTGCCGAGAAACACCCGGAGCGATTGATAGAGAGAGCCGTACGTGGAATGCTTCCGACCAACCGAATGCGCGACGTGCAGCTTCGCCGCTTGAGCGTCTATTCCGGGCCAAGTCATCCGCACGAGGCGCAGAAACCCGCGCCGCTCTCATCGCTGCGATAGGGCCGGTCTTTGAACGAGACGAGCGACGTCATTCAATCGACTGGCCGCAGAAAGCGTGCGGTAGCGAGGGTGAAACTTTCGCTCGGTCAGGGCATTATCACGGTAAACGGTAAACCCGTCGACGAGTATTTTCCGCGTCCTCAACTGCTTCAAATCGTGCGTCAGCCGCTCGAAGCGACGCAGAGCGTCTCACGCTTCGACGTCCGCGTTAAAGCGGAAGGCGGAGGGATCACCGGTCAAGCCGGTGCGATTCGTCACGGAATCGCGCGCGCGCTGCTGGCGATCGATGAATCGTTCAAAGAGACGCTGCGTAAGAACGGCTTCCTCACCCGCGACCCGCGCGAAAAGGAATCGAAGAAGTACGGCCGCAAGCGGGCCCGCAAGCGGTTCCAGTACAGCAAACGCTAAAGACACTCCTCAAGCTTACTGCGATTGCGCTGGGAGCGATCGCGTTACTCGTGCAGCCACGCGCGGCGTGGATCGAACGTTCTTACGCCAACGGCGCGTATCCGCATTGGGAGCGCGTTGCATTTGTCGTCACTCATCCGCTCCCGTGGTCCTTAGGCGATGTAGCCGCGTTGGCGGGCGTGGCCACGATCGCTTGGCAAATCGTCCTTTTTGTACGCCGCCGAAAGCGTCGGGCCGCGCATCTGGCGGCGCTGTTCCTAAACTGCGCTGCGATCGCGGGAGCCTACGCGTTGTGGTTCGAGCTGAGCTGGGGCTGGAACTATGCGCGCGCGCCGCTCGAAACGCGCGTCGCGTTCGATGCCTCGCGGGTGACACCGCTGCACGCTGCGGCACTGCGCCGGCGCGCGATGGCAGAGATGAACGCGCTTGCGGCAGCGGCGCACGCTCGCGCCGCCAGTCCGCTCGATCTGACCGCACTGCAAGCGGCGTGGTTGCCTACGGTGCGGCGCGCCGGCGACGATTGGGCGCCACTCGTCGGGGCAGCGAAGCCCACCGTGGCCGATCCGTTCATGCTCGCGACGGGAACGAGCGGATTCATCAATCCGCTCACGCTGAATGTCGCACTTGCGTCGGATCTGCTCTGGTTCGAGCGGCCGTTCGACTTGGCGCACGAGTGGAGTCATGACGCGGCCTACGCGCGCGAAGACGAAGCGAACTATCTCGCGATTCTGACGTGTCTGCGCTCACCCGACCCGGCGGTGCTTTACTCGGGGTGGTTCGAGCTTTTCCTTTACTTGCCGCAGAGAAGATATGCGCGTCGCGAATTCGGTTCGCTCGTCTGGCAAGATTTCGCGGCCATGCGCAAACGCAACGCGCGCCACATCAACGTGATGCTGGCGCACTGGTCGTGGCGTACGTACAACGTTTACTTGAAGAGCAATCGGATCGCGTCTGGGATTGCGAATTACGACGAGGTGACGCGGTTGATGCTCGGCGTGCCGCTCGACTCACAGGCTCTTCCCGTCAGACGATAAACGAACGGGGACCCGAAATCGGGTCCCCGCTTCCGAGGTACCGCTAATTCAGAGGCGGTTTTCCGCCCTTATTGCCGCCGTTGTCCGGCGCTTTCGGCGCGGCGCCTTGAGGCCGCGATTTCGATTGTGAGCTGGCGCTCCCACCTTGCGAATGTCCGCCGGATTGCCCATGCATCGCTTGCGAGTGCATCTGGTTTGGCGGAGGCGATTTGTGCTGCGGATTGGTTGCCGGCGCGTTGTGATGAGGTTGGGTAACCGGCGCCGGGTTATGCTTCGGCTGCGACGCAGGCTTCGGTTGTGTGACCGGCTTCGCCTGAGTCGCAGGCTTCGGCTGTGCCTTGGGTTGCGTGACCGGAGCGTTATTCGCGCCGTTTGAAGTCTTGACGTTCTTCTGCGCGGCTTGCTTATCGGCCGCGGTTACCGGCGCGTAATGTGGAAGCTGCTTCGGATCGTTGTAGGCCTTCTGCGAAGCCGTAACCGGCGGTCTGCCATGGTTGACGTTCGCATAGAGGTTGCGATCCTGGGCTGCGACACGGGCTTGATTGCGTTGTGCCGTCGTCGGCGGAATGGAGTGCTGCCGCGCTGCGATTTGTCCCGAGGTCGGCCTTGCGGATACGCCGCCGCGACCGCCGTTGTAGCTCACGTGACAGTTGTTGCCGCAGTGAACGCTCTTATTGATGACGCTCTTGTTGACGTAGACGTTGCGCACGACGTTGCGGTTGACGTTCATTACCGCTCCGTTGTACCTGAAGGCGTTGCCGGCCCAGTAGCCACCGACGAATCCGGCACCGAAGTAGCCGAAGCCGTAGTTGATGCCACCGTAGAACCCGACGCTCGGGCCCCAGTAGCCGGTGTTCCACGCGTAGGCACCGTTATAGCCGGCGCCCCAGTAACCCGGGGTCCAATAGACGCCGACTGAGGGTGGCGCCACCCACGTCCCCGGAACCCAGTAGTAGCCGCCGGGTCCCCAGCCCCAGTATCCAGGGGTCCACTGGTAGTTGGGATAGGGGGCTACCGGCTGTGAATAGACCGGAAGCGGCGGCGGGGGCGCGCCGACGCTAAACCCGACTCCGACGCTTAACTGCGCGGGCGCCGTTAGCGGGAGAGCTGCCATAAAAACCGTTAGGATAATTGCGGAGAGCGATCTTGTGATTCGCACGACTCCTCCTTCTTAGAAAGTAGTATAGGCCAAGTATAACCTACTCGGCCCTCAAGCGGGGCGTGCTGCAGCGGTTTCACGCGATTCTTACCCATTCATGAGTCCCTCCCAACTCGATCCTCATCGCGCTCACATCACACATCGTCCATTTTGGGTACGTCTCGCGTCCACCACGCCTTGATAGGATCGCCCCATGTTCGATGTCGGCGAGTCTCTGCGTGATGCCTTTACCACGGCTCGCGCGCGTTTACACGACGGGCAAAGGTCGGTAGCCCTAGCCAACTCGGGCATCGGGATCGGCCGCTCCGCCGATGCGGCGATGGCCCAGACGGCGCAAGCGGCAATCTTTACCGAAGCGCTTCTCGCCGCGGAACGAGCACGCTTTGAGGAGATAAAGGCGGTCACAAAATGAACATCGATATCCTCGATGCGGCCGCCAGCGGGATGGACGCGCAGCGCGCGGCCCTCGACGTGGCGGCCCGTAACGTTGCCGCCGCAGAAGCCGCGGGCCCGAACGCTGACTACGCACGGATGATTCCCATCTTTCGAATCGACGCCAACGACGATTCGCGCGTCGAATTTACCGGTACGCGCACCGAGGCCGGGACGAACGTCGACATTCTCACCGAGATGATTGCCGTGATGAATGCCTCGCGTGCGTACGAGTCTGACGCCTCGATCTTCGAGGTCGGCAAGAGACTAGCCGAAAAAACGATCGACTTGGAGCGGTTGTGAGGGTCGAGCCGCTTATCCCCGACGCTCCGGCGCCCCCGCCGCAACCCAGCGGTGACGCAGCGGCATTTGCGCGCGCGCTCGATGCACTCGGCGGCGTGCTTGCCGGTGCAGCGCAGGCCGAAGATAATTTCGCATACGGTAGAGGCACGTTGCAAGATGCGATCTACGAACGCGCGCAGGCGGACGTGGCACTCTCCGTGGCAACGGCGACGGCGCAGCGCATCGCGCAGGCCGCGCAATCCGTGCTTAACATGCAAGTGTAGCCATGAATGGCGTTGCCCCGCTGCTGACTCGGTGGAATACCTTACCGAGAGCGCCTCGCCTCGTGGTGAGCGCGGCAGTGCTCGCCTTAGTGACCATCGCAGCGGCAGCGGCAATCGTCGCGCATCCAGTTCGTACGCCGCTCTTTGCCGCTTCACTCCATCCCGAGCAGCTTGCCGAGGTCGAAGAGCGGCTTGCCGCGTGGAACGTTCCCTTCACGCCTACTGCCGAGAACGTGATCGTAGATACGAGGCGCCGCAACGATCTCTTGCTGCGCCTCTCGCTCGCCGGCGTTCCACATCTGCATCTCGTAAATAGCGCAGAGGCGCTGGAAAGCATCGGCGTCCTGACCCCGCAAGCCGTCATCGAAGCGCAGACGCGAGCGGGTCTCGGCGGCGACATCGAAGCGGGGTTGCGCAGTATCGACGGCGTGGATGACGTACGAGTTATCGTTGCGCCGGCAAAGGCACCGGAATTCGCCGACGAAACCACGCACGACGCCTCTGCCTCAGTGCGGCTGGAGCTTCGCGGCGGCGCGCGGCTTTCGCGCGAAGCGATTGCCGGCATCCGCGCATTTGTCGCGGCAAGCGTCCCCGAACTCCTGCCGGCACGGGTGACGATTCTCGACGATCGCGGTGTCGCGTTGGGCGACGACACTGCCGGTGCCGACGAGGCCGCCGACCTCCAGCGCTCGCTGCAGTCCGCACTCGATTCCGCTTTCGGTGACGAAGCGACGATCGTCCGGGTTCGCGCGGAATACGAAGTTGGGCAAACCTCCGAGCACGACGTGCGCCGCGCCCCGATCGCTGTCGCGGCGATCAGGCGCTTGCGGCGCAGCGAGAGCTACGACGGAGGCGGCAAACGCTATCGCAGAGTCGAAGAAGGCGATGATCGCGGCAGCCAAACGCACGAGTCGCTCGCGCAAACCCCGGCGGGCGCGCTCAAGCGCCTTTCGACGGCGATCTTCGTCGATCAAAGCCGCGCGCTCGATGTAGCGAAGGTTCGCGAACTCGCGGGCGCTACGCTCGGCTACGATTCGCGCCGTGGTGACACGCTCGCCGTCGAGGCCGTGGACTTTCACCGAGAGCTCCCGGTACGTAAGGACCCCTGGTGGCTGCTCTACGGCGCAATCGTGCCGCTCGCACCGGCGCTCATTTTGGCGATCGGGCTCGTCGCTTGCGTGCGGATTGCCGTACCCTCGGTCGCCGCGCTGGTGCAATCGTTCATCGAGCGCGTCGTCGTCGAGCGCGCCTCGAAAGCCGCCGCGGGTTTTCCGCCGGCGCGTGTGCGCAGTATGCTCGAGCAAGAACCGCCACATGCCGCGGCGGCAATCATCAGCGCGCTGCCGGCTGCGACCGCCGCGGCAGTCCTGGACCTCTATCCGCCACACGAACGCGAGGCGATCGTTCGCCGAATGCAGCGGTCTGTGGCACCCCTGCTCTCTGACGCGCACGAGTTGTTGCGTCGTCATGTCTGACAACTTCGTTCCGCTCGCCTCATTCTTGCGTCCCGTCGCGCAGAAACCGGTGGTGGAACCGCCTCCGCCGGCAGAGGGGCCGACTGCGGACCCGTGCGATGACTATAACGAAACGCTTCGCGCTGCGCGGCGTTTTCGTGCAGGGCTCAGCGATGCACTCGAAACCGCCGTCGAGCAGATGTTGCCAAAGATCGCGAAGGAGGTGCTCGCACGCGAGCTGCAGCTCGCCGATGCCGACGTTGCCGCGATTCTCTCGGCCGCGCTCGATCGGTTCGCCGGCGATACGGTGCTTTGCGTTCGCGCGCACCCTCGCGACTGGGCTGCACTGGCCGGTTTTGAGCTCGAACGGGTTGCCGATGCTTCGCTACAGCCGGGGGATGTTCGTCTGGACCTTCGTAGTGGCACGATCGATTTGACGCTCGCCGCGCGCCTCGATGCAGCTCTGGCGGCGTGTTCGGCGTGAACGCTTCGCAGAGGCTCGCACTCGGCGCTTGCGCGCTCGGACGCGCAATCGACGCGCACGGTTCGCCACTCGACTGTGGGCCGCTTTTGCAAGGGCGTAACGTCACATTGGACCTGCGTGCTCCCCGACCCAGCGATCGGGTGCCGATTGCGACCCCGCTGCCGACCGGAATACGCGTCGTCGATGGGTTGCTCACCATCGGTCGCGGCGCCCGCATCGGAATTTTCGGCGCACCCGGGGCAGGCAAGACCACCCTGATCGAAGCGGTCGTCGCGGGCTGCGCTGCCGACGCAATCGTCATCGCACTCGTCGGTGAACGTGGGCGAGAAGCGCAATGCTGGATTGCGCGGCGCGACGATCGGACGACGGTCATTTGCGCCACCAGCGATCGGCCGCCGCAGGAGCGGCTTCTCGCGGCACGAGTTGCCGTGGTGCATGCCGGTGCGCTTCGCGAACGCGGATTGCACGTGCTGCTCGTCATCGATAGCTTGGCACGCTTTGCGTACGCATCGCGCGAGATCGCCGTGGCCGCCGGCGAGAGCGTCGGGCGAGGCGGGTATCCACCGAGCGTCTTCGCTCATCTGGCTCGACTCGTCGAAGTTTCCGGGGCGCTCCAGAATGGCTCGATCACATTGATCGCGAGCGTCATAAACGATGGGGACGACCGCGATCCGGTCAGCGAGGGTGCGCGCTCGATTCTGGACGGGCACATCGCGCTTTCGACGCGCCTCGCCGAAGCAGGGCGATTTCCGGCCGTGGACGTACCGGCGAGTACGAGCCGAACGATGGAAGCGGTCGTTAATCACTCTCATCTGAGCGCCGCGCGCAAGGTAGCGCGAGCTCTGGCCCTGCTCGACCGTATCGAAGACGCCCGCGCGCTCGGCATAGATCCGGCCGATCGCGCGGCGCGTATCGCCATTGCCGCCGAGACCCGTCTCGAAGCCTTCCTACGTCAAGGACGCAGCGCCTCCGACTACGAGGCCACCTTGTCACAGTTGGCGCAACTCGCAATTCTCTTGGAAGGCGACGGTGGAGATCGTTAGCAATCTCGGCGCGCTTATGCGGCGGATCGAACAAATCGCGCAAGGTCCGCGACTTGACGGCCCAGAGTTCGACGACGCCGTCACGGTTGCGAGCCTCACTGCGCACTCGGCAATCGATTTGGGTTCAGCCGATTCGCGCTTGGCTATCGATCGCTACGTAAGCACAAGCGCGCAGACCCTCGGCATCGATCCTGCCCTGATCGAGGCGATCATTGCAAACGAATCGGGATTCGATCCAAAGGCGACCTCTCGCGCCGGCGCTCGCGGTCTCATGCAACTCATGCCGCAGACGGCCGCAGAGTTCGGTGTTACCGATCCGTACGACGCCGCGCAGAACATACGAGGCGGTACCCGATACTTTCGCACGCTGCTCGATCGGTTCGGTGATGTCGAGCTGGCCGTGGCTGCATACAACGCGGGGCCGGGTGCAGTCGAACGTTTCGGCGGCGTGCCGCCCTACGCGGAGACACGCAGCTACGTACGTAAAGTCTTGGCGCATTACCGGGAACTGCGTTCGCGCGAGCGCGTAGTTCTCAACTCGGCAAACTTGCGATGAGTGACCGATCACACGCTTCTGCGACGATCGTGCGATGATGACGCAGCAGCTCGAAGTTAGTATTCTCGCGGCGCCGTTGGCAGCGATCGACCGCCGAACACTGTCAGAGGCATGGTATTCGGCGTTGCGCCTGGTGTGCCAACCTCGCCAAACTTTAGCGATTGCACCTCTTGCGCGATCGCCAGTCGCGCAGCGCCTTCGCGCGTACACACAAAACGTCCAGGAGCGATCCTGGCGCGACCGCGTCGAGATGGGCCGTTTTCACACCTTGCCTCCCAAACCGAGCACGATGTGCGGCGACGAAGTAAGGGCAAACATCTCAGGCCGGCGCTGCGCGCTCGCGCGCCGGATCGAGCGAGCGTTCGCCCAACCAAACTCGCATGCGAAGCGTGCGACATTTTCGATGGGACGCGGAAACGCACGCGTGCATATCATCCTTCAAACGAAAGGAGAATGCACGGCACTGCTCGCGATATGCCGCCCGGAGTTGCGTCTCGTCGTCGCGCGCGCTCTGGCACAAGCTCGTCTCGCGCTAGCGGCGCGCGGCATCGGCATCGAACTGCGCGGGCCGGCAGTAGCTGAATGTTCCTGAGTACAAGCCTGAGCGCCGCACTCGATCGCATCGCCGAGCGAGCCGCCGACGTAAGGCGGGCGTACACACCGGCTGCGGTTCCGCAGGAAGACGACGTCGCAGCCCCCACAACGATCTCAGACTTTACCCTCGATCCGCTTGCCGTGAGCGCGCCGGACGGCGTCTACTTCGCCACGAACGACGATCGGGGAAGAACGACGTACACGCGCGACGGCTCCTTTGCGCTTCGTGGCGGCAAGCTCGTCGATGCTGATGGCCGCCCCGTCTTGGGCGAGCGCAACCAGTCCGGGATACTCGGCGAGCTTGCCGTCGATCCGGTGGACGAAGTACTGGGACGAATCCACGACGCCGGCATCGAACGCGACGGCAGCTTCGCGTACCGTCGCGACGTTTTGGATCCACGCAGCGGAAGGCGAGAATCGCAACGAGTCGTTGTTGGACGGATTGCTCTTGCGCGTTTTCCCGCTGGGACGAGACTCGAGACGAGTGATGGGAGTCATTGCATCGCCCCTGCGGGTGTCGTCGCGGAGAATGGTTTTGCGACGGAGCGAGGCTTTGCACCGCTGGTGCCGATGCATCGCGAGCGCAGCCGAGTCGACGTCGATGAAAGTCTCATCCGGCTCAAAGAGGCGTATCTTGCCTTTGACGCGCTGCAGGCAGCCGAGGCCGCCCGAGCGCACCTCGGCAAGACCGCGATGGATCTCTTGAAATGAAAGCACTTGGTTTCGTCTTGCCGTTCAAGGACGGCTCTGAGGCCACGGGAACAAAGCGCGTTCGGCGTGCCCTCTTTGAGGCGCGCTCCTCGCTGCCCATTAGCGCCGCTTGCGTCGTTGCAAACGGTATACGCGAGACGTTGAGTTCGTTGCTGCGCGGATCCGTTGCGGTGCGCCTCTTCGAGCCGAGGATCCCAGGGCCGCACGCGTGGTCGGCAATTCTGCGCGATGCGCGACTCTATCGGGTGCGAGGAAACGTTGCGGATGCGGCCCTTGTCCTGCGAGCGTCCGACGCGGTTGCCCTCGCCGCCGCGCTTTTCGGAGAATCGTCCGGCGCCGTCGAGCGTGCGCTTTCTCCGATTGAATGCGACGTCTTGGATCGCATGATCAACGCAATCGCTGCGAACCTCGGTGCGGTCTGCGGAGCGCGCGAAGGCTATCCCGTCGAGCGCGTTGTGGCGGTCGACGGTCTCGTGACCTACTTCGAGCTCCTGATTGAGGAGCCGGTTTCGTTTCGAATCGGCATCGCGCTCTCGCGCGAACCTGCGTCCGAAACCCGCGGCTCTCTCGAAGCCAGGCACCTTGCGCAAGTCAGACTCACCGCTCTCGCCACCCTCAACCTAGGCAAGATAGACGCAGCGGCCGTTTCGCGACTCGTCGTTGGTGCGACCATTCCGGTAGAGCCCGCAGAATTGCATCGATGTAGCCTTATGGCGCACGGACGCAGACTCGCTCGCGGCAGCTGCGGGGTCCGCGATGGACGCTATGCATTCTATGCCGACGCGACGTGAACGCCTACGATGGCGATGAGCTCGAAAGAATCGGCGGAGTTCGAGAATATTGGCTTGCTCATGCACGTGCCGCTGGATCTCACGGTCGAGTTGGGAAGCGCTCAGCTTTCGGTGGCCGAGGTATTGAAGCTCGGCACGGGTTCGATCGTCGAACTCGATCGCCCCGTAAATCATCCCGTCGACCTGCTCGTTAACCGTAGACTGATTGCGCGCGGCGAGATCGTCGCAGTTGCGGAGAGCTTTGCGTTTCGCGTTACCGAGCTGCTTCCGCTCCAGACAAGCTCGTAACTCTATGCCCACCGATTTCTTCGCGGGCACGGTCGGCCGGCACGCAACGGTGCCACTCGATCTCCTCGTGGCGCTGACGATGCTCTCGGTCGTGCCGCTTCTGCTGGTCATGTGCACGTCGTTCGTACGAATCGTCGTCGTGCTCTCACTCGTGCGTTCGGCAATCGGCGCCTCAGCGCTTCCGCCCAACGCCGTGCTCACGGGGCTCGCACTCGTACTGACTTTGGTCGTCATGGCGCCTACCGCGCAGCGAATCAGACACGACGCTATCGATCCCTATTCGCGAGGCGCAATTTCCCCTTCGCAGGCGATTCGACGAGCAATCGCGCCGCTTCGCTCGTTCATGCTCCGCCAGACGCGCGCGGCGGATGTGGCGCTATTCGAGCGAGTCGCACGGCGCGCCCCCGAGCCGGGCCAGCGCGCGCCCATTACCGTCGTGATTCCCGCTTTCGTCGTGGGTGAGCTGCGCAGCGGCTTCGCTATCGGATTTGCGCTGTATCTGCCGTTCGTCGCCATCGACTTGGCGGTTGCAGCCATGCTGATGGGGCTTGGCATGATGATGCTCAGCCCACCCGTCGTCTCGTTGCCGGTGAAGCTGCTGCTCTTCGTGATGGTCGACGGCTGGGCGATGCTTTGCGGAGGCGTTGCAGCAAGCTTCCGATAACTCAGATATATGCGCATCGGAGATGCCATCGCGACACAGCGGCCGTTTTTCTCGTTCGAGTTCTTCCCACCGAAGGACGACGAGGGTTCCCGCCGCTTGTTTGCCGCAATCGCGGCGTTGCAACCGCTGCGGCCGGCCTTCGTTTCCATCACCTACGGTGCCGGCGGCTCGACGCGCGCCCGTACGGTTGCGCTCGCTAAAGAAATTCAGCATCAGATCGGTCTGACGGTGGTTGCGCACGTCACGTGCATCGGCGCGGATCGGGGCGAGTTGCGAGAACTCTTCGACGACTTGGCGAGGGCCGGCATCGAGAACGTGCTTGCATTGCGAGGCGACGCCCCGCCGGGTGCGTCGTTCTCACCGACGCCCGGAGGCTTTGCCCACGCCAGCGAGCTGATCGCCATGTTGCGGCGAAACTACGACTTCTGCATCGGAGCGGCGTGCTATCCCGAAAAGCATCCCGAAGCGGCGACCTTCGAAGACGACCTCCTCCATCTCAAGCTCAAAGCCGAAGCGGGCGCGGATTTTCTCGTCTCGCAGCTTTTTTTCGACAACGCACACTTCTTCGAATTCGAACGCCGCGCCCGAATCGCCGGTATCGAGCTCCCGATTCTCCCCGGCCTGATGCCGATTACAAACTTTGCCCAGATCAAGCGGTTCGTCGCCATGTGCGGCGCGAGCATTCCACCGAAGCTCCTCGTGGAATTGGAGGCGCGCAAGGGCGACGATAAGGCGGTCGAAGATCTCGGCGTCGCATATGCGTCGATGCAGGCTCTCGGACTGGTGCAGGGAGGCCTGCCCGGGATTCACTTTTACACGTTGAACCGCTCGCCCGCGACGCGTGCTATTGTCTCGTCGCTCTTGGCGGCAAGTGCCTGGCGTCCCGCATTGCGAACACGCAGTGCCATAACAACTCGGTAACGTCGCCGTAACGGCGCGCGGGTAGCGTTGAGTGGTGGAGATCCTCGACGGATTGCTTCACGACGCGCTCCTTACCACCGCAACGATCGCCTTGCCGATGCTCGGCGTCGCAGCGCTTGTCGGTACTGCGATTGCCGTCGTCCAAGCGGCGACGCAGGTCCAAGAACAGACCCTGACGCTGCTTCCCAAGATCGTCGCTATTGGATTGATGATCGCGTTGTTCGGCGGCCCCGCTATGCACTTGCTCGCTGGACTCTTCGATCGCGCGCTGGCTGCGATTCCTGCGATCGAGACGGGATGGTAACCGGTCTGCTCGCCTTTGCCCGTTGCGCCGGCTTCGTCTTTCGCGCGCCGGGATTCTCGCATCCGAGCGTGCCGTCTCCACTACGAGCCGGCCTGGCCGTCGCGCTTTCGATCGCAATGGCCCCGAACGCTACGCGGGCACCGCACAATGTCGACGTGGTGATGCTCGTCATTGCAATCCTGGGGGAATTCTTGCTCGGCAGCGCAATCGGCATGGCCGCCTCGCTGATCTACGACGCAGCCC
>DATDIA010000204.1:0-3427 GCA_036521295.1 Candidatus Cybelea sp.
GAGGATTCTGTCGGGCATGAGCGCCTCTGGGGCAAAGGCTCGCGCTTTTCCTCCAAAGAAGGCCCCGCCATGCGCGTTTTGGTTTTGCACGGGCCGAACCTGAATTTACTCGGCGAGCGGGAGCCGGAGCTTTACGGCGAGCAAACGCTAGAGGAACTCAACGACGCGATTCTTCGCGCCGCCAAGGAGCTCCATTTCGACGCCCGATGCGAGCAGTACAACGGCGAAGGCCGGCTCATCGACGCGCTGCACGCTGCACGCAAAACCGATGCGGGCGTCGTCATCAATCCCGGCGCCTACGCGCACTACTCGTACGCCATCGCCGATGCAATCGCCGCGATCCGCATCCCCGTGATCGAGGTGCACCTTTCGAACGTCGCGGCCCGAGAGGGGTTTCGGCGAACGAGCGTGACGGCGGCAGCTTGCCGCGGCGTCGTGAGCGGCCTCGGAGCGGCCGGCTACGTTCTCGCACTCCGCGCGCTCGCCGAAATTCTCGCCGCCTGAAGGCAGCCGAGCAAGGCTGTTGAACGACTGCTCCTCTCCGAGCCGAGTAGGAGATGTGACGTTGACAAAAGCAGATGTCGTCGACACCGTCGCCTTAGAGGCAGAGCTCTCCAGGCGAAAGGCTGGCGAAATAGTAGACTTGATTCTCAACGAGATCAAGGGAGCGCTCCAGAAGGGCGATCGCGTGGCGCTAAATCCCTTCGGGAGCTTCGTCGTGCGCTCGCACAAGGCTCGCGCCGGACGCAATCCGAAGACCGGGGAGCCGATCAACATCCCCTCACGAAAGGTTCCTGCCTTCGTCGCCGGAAAATCGCTGAAGGAAGCCATCGGCGGCAATCGCTCTCGCAAGAAGAAGAAAAAATTCGACGGGCTGTAGCGAAGCTTGGTTATCGCGCTAGTCTGGGGGACTAGAGATCGCTGGTTCGAATCCAGTCAGCCCGAGATTATCTCCGGCCAGAACTTTAGACGAGTTTTGGCCGCGCGTATTTAAGCGAGGGGTTCGCGCTCCGGCGCGCCCGAAGCCTTACTAGATGAAGATTGGGACCCTGGAGATGAAGATCGCTCGCGTTGAGGGGTTTCAGGTGCGGGTTCGCACGTCCGACGGCCGCGACATTCGATCGGATCGGGAGGGGATGCCGTCGTGGCCCTACGAGAAGGGCGCGCGAGACCGGTGGTCGGTCGCTCGCTGGAAGCAAGACCGCTTCGTTAGCCTCTATCCGGGATTCGGTGTGGACGTGCTCGATGGCGACGGAACGCCCGTCGAGTTCGGGCAAACGCTCCTGGAGACGGTCCGCGAAAGTTACGATTGACCCTAGTCAACGCGGCCGCTCGCAGCGCCATGTAAACCGAGGACAGGCGAAGAAGAGAGGGCGGCTTCCCACCTGCAAACTGGAGCTTGTATATGCCTTCTCGAGTATCGTTTATCGGAATTCTGCTTACAGTCTCGATGAGCATGACCGCGTGCGGCGGTGGCTCGCACTCAGCCGCGCTCCCGAATATGGCCGATGGCGGGCACCATAAAACGGGGACGAGTCCGATCCAGCACATCGTCGTGTTGGTGCAGGAGAATCGTACCTTTAACAATCTCTTCGCGACCTTCAAGGGCACGACGGGCACGACGACGGGGCTCGAGCGCATCGGCAAAGGCAAGCAGGCCAAGACCGTCAGCATCAATCTGGCCGAAGTGGGCCTCGTCGCCAAGCGCAGCCTCAACCACATGTACTCGGGGTATCGCACCGCGTACCGCCACGGTCATATGGACGCCTTTAACCTCATCAAGTTCGCCACCACTGGCCAAGACGAAGGCGTCAAGCCCTACGTATACACAAACCCGTCCGACGTGCAGCCGTACTGGACGATCGCAACGCAGTACGGCATCGCCGATATGATGTTCCAGACGCAAGGCAGCGGCAGCTTTACCGCGCACCAGGATTTGATTCGCGGCGGCACCGAGATCGACGCAACCGATAGCCTGATCGACGATCCGAGCTCTTCGGCCGCGTGGGGTTGCAACGCCCCGCCCGGAGCGAAGACCAGCCTGATTACCACAAAGCTGGTTTACCGCAGGCGGCTCGGCCCGTATCCGTGCACGGCGAATTTCCCCTCCTCGGGCAGCAGCTACCTGACCCTCGCGGATCTCTTCGCAACGGGCGGCATTACGTGGAAGTACTACACGCCTGCCGATAAGCTGAACAGCACGGGTGCGTTGTGGAACGGCTTCGCGGTGATCAGTTCGTTCTTTAACAATCAGAGCCAGTGGAGCCAGCACGTCATTAGCCCGCCGCAGCAGATCCTCACCGACGCACAGAACGGTAATCTGCCGCAGGTGTCGTGGGTCATCCCCGATGCGATCAACTCCGATCACCCCGGCTACAAGTCCGACAAAGGCCCGTCGTGGGTCTCGCAGATCGTCAACGGAATCGGACAGAGCCCGGCCTGGAACTCCACGGCCATCATCGTCGTCTGGGACGACTGGGGCGGCTTCTACGATCCGGTCGCGCCGCCGAAACTCGATAATCAGGGCGGGCCCGGTTTCCGCGTCGCGATGATCGTCGCATCGCCGTACGTTCCGGCAAACGAAATCTCGCACACCGTGTACGGCTTCGGCAGCATCATTCGATACATCGAAGATAACTGGAATCTCGGTTCGCTGGGAACGACCGACGCGACCTCGACCAGCATCGCCAACATGTTCGACTACAACCAGAAGCCGCGGAAGTTCAAAATCATCCCCGCAAAGTACTCGCGCGAGTTCTTCCTACACCAGAAGCCTTCGGGCTTACCCGTCGACGACGAATAAGTTGAGCCTTCGGTTCGCCGTCGTCGCGAGCTTCGCCGCGATCCTCGCGGGCTGCGGCGGAGGCGCGGCAACCGGAGCGCTCGCGCCCTTTTCGCACGTGCCTCTTTCGGCGGCGCAGGGCTCGCCGATCGCGCACGTCGTCGTCATCGTCCAGGAGAACCGCAGCTTCGATAATCTCTTCGCGACGTTCCCCGGCGCCGACGGCACGACGACGGGTTTGGAGAAGGTTCGCCAGGGCAGCAAGTACGTCGTGAAATCGATTGCGCTGCATCAAAGCGCGCTGGTGATGAACACCGACATCGGCCACTGCCGCTACTCATACCTTACGGCGTTCGATCACGGGAAGATGGACGCGTTCAACCTCGAGCCGCAGGGCGTCTGCCCGCGCGGCTCGAGCGGCAGCGGCCCGACGATCGGCAGCGTCGCCTACCAATACGTCAATCCCAAGCAGATCGGCCCCTACTGGGATCTCGCCAAGCAGTACGCGCTCGGAGATCACTTGTTCCAGACGCAAGGCAGCGGAAGTTTTACCGCGCATCAGGATCTCATCCGCGGCAACACGCAGATTGCCGCCGGCGGCGCGAGCCTCGTCGACACGCCGACCGGGATGCCGTGGGGCTGCGA
>DATDIA010000205.1:0-6797 GCA_036521295.1 Candidatus Cybelea sp.
AATCGTCGGACGGATTTTCGAGTACCTCAAGCCTTGGCTACAGTCTCCGCAGCGCATCGTGGATCTCTATTGCGGCGTTGGAACGTTTGCGCTCTTCTTCGCGAAATGCGGCTGGAAGGTCCACGGTATCGAAGAGAACCCACAGGCGATCGCGGAAGCCGTCGCCAACGCGCGCCGCAACGGCCTTGCGCAATCGGCTCGCTTTACGGCCGGGCGAATCGAGCAGCTCGTAGGGACGCCGGCATTGCGCGACGCGTTGCGGGAGGCGGACGTGCTCTTCCTCGATCCGCCGCGCAAGGGTTGCGACGACAGGACGCTTGCCGCGATTGCGGACGTACGCGTCTCCAAGCTCTGGTATTTGTCCTGTGACCCGGCAACGCTCGCAAGGGATTCCAAGTTCCTGGTAGCCAAGGGCTACCGGCTCGGCACGGTACAGCCCTTCGACATGTTTCCGCAAACCGGGCACGTAGAGACGCTCGTTGCGCTGGAGTACGCTTAGAATTTGCCGCAGGACATCATCGACATACGGTACGTCGCCAAATTAGCGCGCCTAGCGCTGAGCGATGAGGAGATCGAGGTCTTCGGGCGACAGCTCGGCGATCTGCTCGGTCATGTGAACGCCCTTGCGGAGCTCGATATCGAGAGCGTCCCTGCAACGGCTCAAGTGGTCGAGTCACGCAACGTCATGCGTAAGGATCTTCTGGCCCCCTGCCTCGAGCGCGAGCGCGTTTTGGCCCAAGCGCCGCAGCGGCAAGGCGGATTTTTCCGAGTGCCGCGCATACTCGCAGAGTAGGAACGCCGTGGCTGTAGAGCTCATCGAGAAGAGCGGGGCCCAAATCGCACAAGAGGTCCGCTCGAGCAATGTCAGTGCGACTGAGGTTACCGACGCGACGCTCGCGCACGTCGAGGCGGTCGACGGCGCGTTCGGCGCATATTTGACCGTGCTGGGCGATCTCGCTCGAGCGCATGCAGCGCGCGTCGACGAACGCCTCCGCCGCGGCGAACGGCCGGCGCTGGCCGGCGTGCCGATTGCCGTAAAAGACAATATGTGTTTGGAAGGAACGCGCACGACCTGCGGCAGCAAGATCTTGGAACATTGGATCGCGCCCTATACGGCAACGGCCGTAGCTCGAATGCTCGAAGCCGGGGCGATTCCGATCGGCAAAACGAACTGCGATGAGTTTGCGATGGGAAGCTCGTGCGAAAACTCGGCGCTCGGCGTAACCCGCAATCCCTACGATCCGACTCGCGTTCCAGGCGGCTCGAGCGGCGGATCCGCCGCCGCCGTCGCGGCCTATGAGGCGGCGATCGGTCTCGGAAGCGACACGGGCGGCTCGATTCGCGAGCCGGGGGCATTTTGCAATCTCGTCGGCTTCAAACCGACGTACGGCAGAGTTTCACGCTATGGCTTGGTTGCGTTTGCGTCGAGTCTCGATCAGATCGGTCCACTCTCACGTACCGTCGAGGATGCGGCGCTCGCGTACGACGTGATGGCTGGGTTCGATCGAATGGACGCGACCTCGGTGGACCGCTCCGTCGAACCCACGGCCGGGGCGCTGCTCGAAGATTTGCGGGGGCTGCGAGTCGGCATCGTGCGCGAGTTCGACACCAAGGTGCTCGGCGACGACCTCGATGCGCTCTATCGGCAAGCGTCGCGCGATCTCGAGGAACTCGGCGCGGAGCTCGTCGAGGTTTCGCTACCCACCGCCGATTACGGAGTCGCGACGTATTACTTGATCGCGCCCGCCGAATGCTCGTCGAACCTGGCGCGGTTCGACGGAGTGCGCTATGGCCTGCGAGTAGATGGCGACGACGTCCGGACGATGTACGATCGGACGCGGGCGGCCGGCTTCGGTGCGGAAGTCAAACGCCGTATTCTCATCGGCACGCACGCGCTCTCAAGCGGCTATTACGACGCATACTACGTTCGGGCGCAAAAGGCGCGCACGCTCATCGCGCGCGATTTCGATCGAGCGTTCGCGCGATGCGACGTAATCGCGTGCCCGGCCGCTAGCTCTCCGGCCTTCCAATTCGGTGCGAAGAGCGATCCGTACAGCATGTATCTGATGGATTACTACACGATACCGATGGCGCTCGCCGGGCTGCCGGCGCTATCGGTTCCATGCGGCTGGAGCATCCCCGCCGACGGGAGCGTGCCCATGCCGGTTGGCTTGCAGCTCTGCACTCCGCTGTTTGGCGAGAAACTCTTGCTGGGCGTGGCGCATGCCTACGAGCGCGCGACGCGGCACGCCCTGGCGCGCAAGCCGTCGCTAGAGGACGTTCGCGCGTGAACTCGACCTACGAGGCGGTCATTGGCATCGAGTGTCACGTTGAGCTCAAAACCGTGAGCAAAATGTTCTGCGGCTGTGCTAACGAGTTTGGCGGCGAGCCGAACACGAAGATTTGTCCGATTTGCCTCGGCATGCCCGGAGCGCTTCCCGTGCCGAACGCAAAGGCCATCGAGCATATGGTTACCACCGGCCTGGCATTTGGCGCCGCGATTCCCGGTTTTTCAAAATTCGACCGCAAGAATTACTTCTATCCCGACATGCCCAAAGATTATCAGATTTCTCAGTTCGACATGCCGCTCGCGCTGGGAGGCTCGGTCAAATACTGGCTCGAGGACGGAACGCTGCACGAATGCCGCCTGACGCGCATCCACCTCGAAGAAGATACTGGCAAATCCACGCATGCCGGTTCGGGGGACGGGCGCATCGCGGGAAGCTCGTACTCCTTGGTCGACTTCAATCGCGCCGGGGTTCCACTCATGGAATGCGTCTCCGAGCCGGAATTGCATAGCGCTGCGGAAGCAATTGCTTACCTCGAATCCTTGAGGCGTACGCTGCTTGCGCTCGGGGTGAGCGACGTAAAAATGGAAGAAGGCTCGCTGCGCTGCGATGCCAACGTCTCGATCAGACCCGCCGGTGCGTCGGAACTCGGCACGAAGACCGAAATCAAAAACATGAACTCGTTTCGGTCCGTCGAGCGCGCGATCGACAACGAGATAGCGCGGCAAATCGAAGTTGTGACGTCGGGCGGACGCGTCGTTCAAGAAACGCGCGGATGGGATGAGGTCAATGGTGTCACGCATTCGATGCGCAGCAAAGAAGAGGCGCACGATTATCGCTACTTTCCCGACCCGGATCTTGTCCCGTTGGAGCCGTCGTGCTCAGATATCGCACGGTTGATGGCCGCACTTCCGACGCTGCCGTGGCAACGCTTCGAGCAGTACACCGCGCAGCACGGTCTTGGCCCCAAGCAGGCGACGCAGCTCATCGATAATCCCTCGCTGGGGGCTTACTTCGACCGCGTCGTCGCCACCGGCGGCAATCCGCATCAGGCGAGCAATTTCGTCTTGGGCGACCTGTCACGGCTCGCTAACGAGACCGGCGTGGCGGTCGGCGATTCGCAGATTTCGCCTCAAGATCTCGCCGAGTTGATCTCACTAGTTGAAACGAAGCGCATTAACTCAAAGATCGCTAAAGAGCTGCTCGCGCGCATGTGGGAGGGTGCCGGCGCTCCCAGGGCAATTGTCGAACGCGAGGGGCTCGCGCAGACCAGCGACTCGGCGACGATCGAGCGCTTTGTGGACGAAGTTATGATGTCGCACGAAAAGGCTGCTGACGAGTTTAAAGCGGGAAAGAGCAATATCGTGGGTTTTCTCGTCGGTCAGGTGATGAAGGCGTCGCGGGGGAAAGCCGACCCCGCGCTCGTTAACGAGTTGGTGCGCAAGAAGCTCTCTCGCTGAGGCCATTCTTCTCCATGACGCTGGCGGATGAGCGAACGCTCGATGCACTCGATTTTACCGCCGTCCGCAATCGGGTCGTCGCGGCAACTCGGACCGAGCGCGGAAGGGCCTATGCGCTCGCACTCGTCCCGCGTGACGACTTCGATCTCGTTCGCCGCGAGCAACTTCACACCGAGGCGGTACGTTCGCTGCTCGTCGGCTCCGATTTTCGCGTTATGCCGGCAATCGAAACTTCGTCTCTGACGGAGGCGGCGGAAGTTGGACGAACTCTCGCGCCCGGCGATTTGCGCTCGATCGGCGACGCCGTCGCAGCGGCAGCCGCGGCGCACCGTGCCGTGCGCGAGCATCCCGATCTGGCCGATATTGCGGGAAGTTACACGCCGCTGCGCGAGCTTGCGCGCTCGATCATCGATGCCATCGACGAACGAGGCGCGATTCTCGATCGCGCCTCGCCGGCGCTCGGGCGCATCCGGCGCAGCCTCGCGCAATCCCAGGCCGAGGCACGCGCCCGCGTCGGCGCGATTCTTACCTCCGCGAAATACGCCAAAGTCATTCAGGATCGAATCGTTACCATTCGGAACGGCCGTTTCGTCGTCCCGATCAAAGCCGAGCTTGCCGGAGCGTTGCCCGGCATCGTTCACGACACGAGCTCGAGCGGACAGACGCTATTCGTCGAGCCGCTCGGGGCGCTCGAAACGAACAACCGCGTGCGCACCCTTCAGATTGAAGAAGAGCGCGAGGTTCAGCGCATTCTCGAAAGGCTCTCTCGCGAGGTCGGAAGTCACGCCGCCGCTATCGATGCGAACGTCGAAATGTTGGCGCGGCTCGATCTGCTCGGAGCAAAGGCCGATCTCGCTTCCGCGACCCATAGCGTCGTGCCCGAATTGAGCGACGCGCCGTCGCTCGCCATCGAGCGGGGGCGGCATCCGTTGCTCGGCGAGCGCGCCGTGGCGCAATCGCTCTCGGTGGACGAAGCGACCCGCCTGCTCGTGATCAGCGGACCCAACATGGGCGGCAAGACCGTTGCTCTCAAGATGGCCGGTCTTTTCGTCGTCATGGCCTATTGCGGAATGCAGATACCCGCGGCGCACAGCTGCATCGGACGCTTCGAGCGCATCTTCGCCGATATTGGTGACGAGCAGTCGCTCGTCGCCAACGCCTCAACATTTTCGGCGCGCTTGGAACGGATGCGCGAAATCATGGACCGCGCCGACGCCCGAACTCTTGCCATTGTAGACGAAATCGGTGGCGGCACCGAACCAAGCGCGGGTGCGGCGCTCGCCATCGCGATGTTGGAGTGGCTCCTCGAGCGCGGCACGCGGGCGATCGTCTCGACGCACTCCTTGGAACTCAAGCTCTTCGCGCATGCCAACCCTGGGGTTGCGAATGCCAGCGTGCGCTTTGATCCTAAAACTTTTGCGCCCACGTTCGAGCTCGATGTGGGAACGCCGGGACAGTCGTTGGCATTTCCGCTCGCAACGCGCTTAGGCATCGATCCACGAATCGTAGAGCGCGCCGCGAGGCTGCTCGAGCGGCGCGAGCTCGATTACGAGGCAGCGTTGACCGAGCTTGCGCTGCGCAGCAGCGAAATGCGAGAGGAGCGCTCGCATCTTGAAGCCGAGCGCCGCGATCTCTCACGCGAAGTCGAGGTCTTGCGGCGTGACCGCGGCGAGTTTGACCTCGAGCGGCGGCGTTTCAGTGCGCGGGCGGAAGAACGGTAGCAACAAAGCCTGCGAGATTTCGTGAGCGAACTGCAGCGGCGCGCGTCGGAACTTGGCTCAGCCGGCACCCGGCGAGCCGGAAAGGTAACCTCGTCCCAGGCGGCATTGCTTGGGCAGACGATCGATGCGATGCGCCGCGATCTTGGGATTAGCCGCGACGCCGCAGACGAGCCCGAGGTCGGGACGTATTCACCGGGTGATTCCGTACGGATCATCTCCTTGAACCAGGAGGGCATCGTCGCCGAGGATTGGGACGAAAGGTTGCTCGTTTCGGTCGGTTCAATGAAGATGATGGTGGAGAAGACCGACGTTCGCCGCGAAGGACCTGCGAAGCGTCGACAACAGTCTGAATCTCAAGCTCAGACGCGCTTGGCAGCCGCACAACGCGCCACGGCAGAACTCGACGTTCGAGGCAAACGTTATGCCGAGGCGCAACCGCAGGTCGACCGATGGATCGACGACGCTCTGCTTGCCGGAAACTCGGTGCTGCGTTTGATTCACGGCAAGGGAACCGGCATGCTGGGACGAGGCTTGCAAGAGTATCTGCGCGGCCACGATGCGGTGAAGAGCTTGCGATACGGCGACGAAGAGGAAGGCTCGACCGGCGTCACGCTTATCGAGCTGCGTACGTGAACGCGGCGGATGCCCCCGACCTGCTGCAAGAATTCGACGATGTTGAAACCGTCGCCGAATTCGAGGAACGGCTTGCGCTGGGGCGCCCACTGCACGTCAAACTTGGCATCGATCCAACGAGCCCCGACCTTCACCTCGGTTTTATGGTCGTGCTCCATCCGCTGCAGCGATTTGCCGAAGCGGGCCATCGCGTCACCTTGATCATCGGTGACTTTACCGCCCGCATCGGCGATCCCAGCGGGCGCAACGTCACGCGGCCGCAGCTTTCGCGCGAGGAGATCGAAGCGAACATGCGAGCCTACCGGGAACAAGCCGGCAAGGTGCTCGACCTCGAGCGCATCGAGGTGCGGTACAACTCCGAATGGCTCGACCCGTTGACGCTCGCCGATCTCGTAAAGCTCCTGGCGAAGACGACCGTCGCCCAGATGCTCGAGCGTAACGATTTTCGCGAGCGCTACGACTCGGGGGTGCCCATCTCGCTCCACGAATTTCTCTATCCGATCGCGCAAGCATACGATTCGGTTGCGATTAAAGCCGACGTCGAGCTTGGCGGCGCCGACCAGCTCTTTAACTTGCTGCTTGGACGGCAGTACCAGCGTGAATTCGGACAAGCTCCGCAAATCTGTGCGACGGTGCCGTTGCTCGTTGGGCTCGACGGGCAGAAGAAGATGAGCAAGTCGTTCGGTAATTACGTC
>DATDIA010000206.1:0-4951 GCA_036521295.1 Candidatus Cybelea sp.
GGCGAGTTGCACCAGCAAATCGCGGAGCGGCGAAAGCGGCGTTTGAATGAACTCAATGCAGCGGGCAAGCGCGCAAGTCGATCGCGTGCCGACGATCGCCGATTCGAAATGACGCAGCAGCCGAGATTTGCCGACGCCGGCTTCTCCGGCGACTAATACGAGCCGCCCGTGGCCCTCTGCGGCTTCCTGGCGGTGCTCGCTCAGTGCGGCCGACTCTTTGACGCGGCCGATGAGCCCGCCGCGTGCCTCCCAAGCAAACGATTTCACGCTGATAGCGCGAACCGCCGTTTCATGCGTAGGAAAGTTACAAGCCTAGCGTGGTTGTCCTTCGCAACGACCGGCGCCGCCACAGCGCCAGCGATGCGATCGTCTATCGAATAATGGAGCAAAGCGGATAACACGTTGCCGGGCAGGCGCGAAGCGATACCGCCCGCCTCTTCGCGCAATAAGATTGTCCTCGCGCAGCAGATTCCGCGCGCGCGGGCGCGGGATAAATGCCGGTCCCCAGTCCGCTCTCGGCAAGTGCGCGCGCAAGGCGTTTGGGGGCCGCACGAGGGATGGAAGCGACTTTTGTCGCATGGCAGAGAGACCGGGCGAGCAGCCGCTCTCCCGTCGTTTTACCAAGCTTAGCCCTCGCCACCCCAAGGCGAAAAAGGAGCAATCACATGAGGAACATTTTGGGGGCGTCCTACGCGCTCGGCGTTTTGGCATTTGCGGGCATTTGCGCCATAGGCGGCTTAAAATCGGCGCTCGCCGCCCCACCAAGACTTCTTTACGTTTCAGACCCGGTAGATAACGTGGTCGCGGTCTTTTCGCTGCCGGATCTGCTTCTCAGAGGAACCTTAACCGGCTTTAGCAAGCCACACGGCTCATGCTCCGGCGAGAGCGGCAACATCTGGGTGGCGAACACCGGATCGCGGCAAATTCTTGAGTACGCGCACGGCGGAACGAGTCCGATCGCGACGGCCCTCGATCCGTACGGAGACCCGTTCGGCTGTGCCGTCGACGGTCACCGCCACAAGGTCGGGGTAACGAATATAAGAGACGTCCCGAGCCCCACCCCTGGCCCCGCCAGCGGCCCGGGCGAGTATCTATTTTTGCATTCCGGCACGTGGTCGACGTCCTACGACTTGGCGCTGTTGAACAGTGACATTAGCGTCGGCATCGACCCCGTCGGTAACGCTTACATAGATGGCCTAACGAATAGCAAGCACTTCGTGCTCGCGGAGCTCCCGTCGGGGAGCACCGTGATCCATCAGATTACGATCTCCGGCGGTACCATACATTACCCCGGCATGGTTCAATGGTACGAAGACGGTCATTACCTCGCCGTCGGCGATCGGCGCTGCGATACTCCCAGAACCACCTGCGTCTATCACGTCTCGATTTCCGGGTCAACCGGAACGATCATCGGCAAAACGAAGTTCAAAGCCTACAACGGCCACGCGATCTGCGACATGGCCCAGGGTGCAATCGGCGCGTCCGGTGAGAATTTTCTCGCCGGAGGCGATGACGAGTCCGCCTGCGGCTACGCTACGAGCAGTGTAGACCGGTGGGCTTTCCCGGCCGGCGGTTCACCGACGAACAGCAACCACGCTACCCTCAGACATCCATTCGGCACGGCAATCAGCGAATGAAGTGAGGGTTGCCGCTGACGGCGGCGAGAACTTGACAGCTACTGTGGAAGACGAGGGGCGAGTAGCAGGCTCGCCGGAGTTCGGGACGCTCTTGCAGCGCTACCGGCTCGCCGCGGGACTCTCGCAAGAAGCGCTCGCCGAACGCGCCGGCATGAGCACGCACGGAATCAGCGCGCTCGAACGGGGGTATCGGCGCACCCCGCAACGCGCGACGCTCGCGCTCCTCGTGCGCGCGCTGGTGCTCAATGACGAACAACGCGGCGAGTTTGAAGCGGTCGCCGCACCTTCGAGAGCACCGCGCGGAAGAGACGGTGCCTTGGTCGGCATCTCAAACTTACCGCTCTCATTGACGAGCTTCGTTGGGCGCGAGACAGAACTCGACGAAGTCGCACGACTCGTCCGCGAGCATAGGCTCGTCACGCTCACTGGTGCGGGAGGCATCGGAAAAACCCAAACCGCGTTGCAGATCGGAACCGCGCTTAGCGGAACCACCGAGGCCGCAGTCTGCTTCGTCGCACTCGCGCCCATCGGCGATCCCGCATTAGTAGTTGCCGCAATCGCGTCGACGCTAGGCGTGCAAGAAGTGCCCGATCGGCCGCTGCTTGAGTCGCTGACGGCGTATCTGCGGAACAAGGCGCTCTTGCTGATCCTCGACAACTGCGAGCACGTGATCATGGAGGCTGCAATCGTCGCGAGCGCCCTTCTGGCCGGCTGCCCGAGACTTCGGATCCTCGCGACGAGCCGCGAACTGCTTCGAACCGCGGGCGAGTACACCTACCGGTTACCGTCGTTGAGCGTCCCGGCGCCGGAGACGACTCGCCGGCTCGGCGCAGCGGAGGCGCTCTCGTTCGGAGCGACCGTGCTTTTCCGCGATCGCGCGCACGCGATCGACCATAGCTTCACGCTGACCGACGAGAATGCATCTGCCGTTGCAGCGATTTGCCGGCACCTAGACGGCATCCCGCTCGCAATTGAACTGGCCGCCGCCCGAGTCAACGTGCTTCCCGTTCAAGCGATCGCCGACAGGCTCGGCAATCGGTTTGGTATTCTAACCGGAGGCGAACGCGCGGCCCTTCCGCGCCAGCAGACGATGCGCGCGGCGATCGGTTGGAGTTACGATCTGCTCGTGGCACGCGAACAGCGCATGTTCGAGCGCCTTTCGGTGTTTGCCGGCGGATGTACGTCGGCTAGCGCGAATGCCGTCTGCGCAGGCGACGACGTCGCGGAGGCCGACGTGATAGAGCTTCTCTCGTCGCTGCTGGACAAGTCGCTCTTGGCGGCCGATTTCGACGGCTTCGAAGCTCGCTATTCGCTTTTCGAATCGTTCCGAGAATACGCGCATGAGAAGCTGGTGGCGCGGGGTGAAGCAGACGCGTTGGCGCGCCGCCACGCGCTCGCGTGCCTGGAACTGGCCGAGCAACTCGAACTAGCATGCGACACCGAGGCGGATGTTATCTGGCGCGCCCTCGCTCAGGATGAGCTGGACAACTGGCGGGCCGCCCTGCAATGGGCACTCACCGAGCGAAACGACGTCGTCTTGGGGCAGGCGCTCGTCGGAGCCCTGCACGTTGTTTGGGCATACTTCGCGCCGCTGGAGGGTCAACGTCACGCGGCGTCGGCGTTCGCGTTGGCTGACGAACAAACGCCGACACACGTGCTCGCGAGACTCGGGTACGCGGATGGGCTCATCGCAATGCAGCATCGTTCGTACAAAGTACAGCTTACAAGCAGCCAGCGCGCCATCGAGCGCTACGGCGCCGTGGGCGACGCGCTTGGGGTTGCGCGGACGCAGGATCTCGCCGGCCAGGCGCTTGTGTCTTTGGGGCGAATCGCAGAGGCTAAAGCGCTCCTACGACAAGCTCTAACCTCCGCTCGCATGTTGGGCAATCGCCGGCTCACCGCTTGCATCCTACGCAATCTTGGATATGCCAGCGCCGTCGAGGGCAACTGCGATGCGGCTCGCGACTACGTCGCCGAAGCCGTGCCGATTTACGAGGGACTCGGTGCAAGTCTCGGCGCGGCACTCGCGCGCGACGACCTAGGCGAGTTCGAGTTTCGCGCGGGCAATGCCGAGCTGGCATTTCAACTTGCCGCCGACGCGCTTGCGATCTTCCGTTCGGTCAACAATCAGCGCTTTGTCGCCTCCGTTCTGAGCAGCCTGGCGATGTATCTCATCGCGTTGGGCCGATACGCTGAAGCCGAGGAGCGTGCGTGCGAAGCGCTAGCCCTTGCACGCGAGCAACAGCAAGACGTCCTCGTCGCCTGGACGCTCCAGCACCTTGGAGCGATCGCGGCCCTGCGTCCGCAAGTCTCCACCCAAGACGCACCCCTTGCTTACGCTCGAGCCGCGCGTATCTTGGGTTTCGTCGACGCTCGTCTCGAAGCGATAGGATCGGCAAAAATGTACATTTACGAGCAGGCGTACGACCGAGCCGTCACCGCGTTGCGCGAGGCACTCGGCGCCAACGCCGTGACGAAGCTGATGGCCGAAGGTGCAACGATGACCGAAGCGCAAGCCGTCGAGGAGGCATCTGAAGGGCGGTACCTCGGACGTCCCGCGCGATAGCGCGGCTTGTCAGTCGCGTACCCTTGCGCAGACGTTTGCCGCGCGATGCATCGTCCCCATGCTATGCCGTTACAGTCATATCGCGCTTGCCGGAGGGGTGCCGTAAACGATCGTACACCCTTGGGTTTACACGCTTATCTTCCGCGATCAGATCGTCGATCCCGATCTTGACCAGCCCAAGCGCTTCCCGTCACGAATTTACGCTCTTTCGCGGTCCGGCGGGGCGACTATAATCGCCCACAATAGCCGGGGGGTGCGTTACATCGACACGCTTGCCGCAAACCGCAACGACGACAGGTCTGACGACACTTCTCATTAGATCGCTGCAATTGTGATAAGCGTGGAGGAACAACTTTGCTATTCCGATGACGGCTCGTGGTCAGTTGCTTGGAGTCGTCGTGCTCGGTACGCGCCGATCCGGCGAGGCGTACGCACCCGACGAGATTTCGGCGATATCGCAACTCGCGGCGAGCATGGGACCGGCGCTTGACGTGTTCGCAACTCAAAACGGCAAAGGCGCAACTGAAGATCACGTTTCGGCCTCGATCGCCGGGTTGCGCGAAGAGTTGGTATCTGCGATGACCGTGACGAGATCGCGCGCCGGTCCAGCGGTGTCGCGCCGACGTGAGAGTTAAGCGGCCGGCTTTGCGCGGCGTCGCCTACTCAAAGCCTACCAGCGGCGTGCAGCGTTCTGTAAATCGCGATCCCGAGTTTGGTCCCGTCGTTTTCGTTTGAATCGGGAGAGCTG
>DATDIA010000207.1:0-2988 GCA_036521295.1 Candidatus Cybelea sp.
CCCACGTCCCGGACCGCGCAGAGCCCGAAGAAGCCGGCGTCGATCCCGAACTCGTCGAAGCGGCGCTGACGGTCTTCGCGGAGCTGCCGCCGACGCAACGCAGCGCTGCGATCCTCAAAGATGTGCTCGGACAATCGCTTGAGGAAACCGCGCACACGATGGGAACCACCGTCGGCGCGGTGAAGGCCGCGTTATCGAGGGCGCGCGCGAACATCGCTCGGAGGCCGCGCGTGCGTTTTGCGGAACCGGCGCAACCCGTCTCCGGCGAAACGCTCACGGCGCTGCGACGCTACGCCGATCTCTTCAACGCCCACGACTGGGATGAGCTGCGCGCCCTGCTCGGCGCGGAATCTCGCCTCGAGGTCGTTTCACGCGTGCAACATCCACGTGCGGTGGACGCGGGGTACTACGATCGATATGCCGCCTATACCGAGACCGAAGACCTCCGCGCGGAGGCGGGCTTCGTCGACGGCGCTCCGGTGATTGCGATCTTCAGCCCGCCATCGAGCCGAGAGCCCGCATACTTCGTCTTGCTTGAGGTTAGCGGGGGCCGTATCTCGCTCATTCGCGATTTCCGCTACGTCCCATACATCGCAGTCGACGCGCGTTTTAGATCGTGATATCCATTCCCACGACGATCCGGGAAGTGCCGGGCACGCCGCGCGTCCCCCATAACGCCATACGCCCATAGAGTTCCAGCCACCGCGTCGGGTTTCGATAGGCGCCAAGCTCGAAACGATTGGAAGGAGTGCGCACGGAATTGCTCCCGCTAAACCGCACCTCCCTTGCGTAGGAAGCGTAGATACGCGTCGAGCCGTCGGTGTTTAGCGGAACAGTATATGTCGGTAACAACTGGACGAGCCTTTCCGTTGGACGATTCGGCGTGGCATAAAGATTTTGCGAAATCCTCAATAGCACGTCCATTCGACGCGAAAGGCCGCCCCAGCCCGATGGTATCGGCGCGCCGAGGTAGTAATCGCCGGATACGTAGGCGGCGTGATAACCGTCGGCGGCATTGGGGTCGGAATGCTGATACGAGTAGCCGGTACGGGCCTCGAAGTGGTCGCGCCCGTCTGGTGCGCTGAATCGCATCTTGAGGTCGAGAAGGTCGAAGGGCGGGTCGAATCTGCTGGTCTGCTGCTCCTCGCTCGATCCCTCGTCCTTATCATCGTCCACGGTCATCTGATAGGCTCGCAAAAGCCTGATTCGAGCGGAGAAGCCGCGAACGGCGACTGGCTTGTACTGGAGGCGAAACTGCGTTCGCACGAAGTTGTTGCAGACGGACGTGGCGCCAAGGCAGGTCGTAAATGCCGGCTCGACTCCGCCAGTGATTTTTGCGCCGTCCGCGAGGCATGCACCGCTCGCACCAACCCAGAGAAGCAGCACGCCCGGTGTCCAAAGCATGCATCGCAGCGCTCTTAACACAGCAAATCGATTAATAAGGCGTGCGTACGGATCTTCCTGCGCCGCACGCCGTTATCGCGCGGGCGACTCATTGGGGGCAACGACTCCCGACGTGGCGAATGCGACGGTATTGTGCCACCGCCGTTGAGACGCTATTTCGGCATCCTAGCGTTCCTGACAGCGCTCGCCTTTTATGCATGCGAGGCCCGCGCGCTTGCGTCCGTGGCGCCCAATGCGCCGACGCAGGCGCACCCAACCGTCGTTCGTGTCGAAATTGTCGTCCGCAACCTTGCCGGCATCGACGAAGTGAAAGAAACGTGGCAAGTCACCGGCTTGCTCGTCGCAAAGTGGCGCGACCCAAGCCTTGGATATCGCTCGCGCGGAGGCGGTCAGCTCTATCGTGACTTGCCCGGCACAATATGGAAGCCGAGCCTTGAGTTCGCAAACGAAGTGACGCCGACCAATCTCCGCTTCGTCGATTTCTACGCCGAGCCGGACGGAACCGTGGTATACACGCAGGCGTTTAACGCAATGCTATCGACCAATTTAGATTTGCGCCGATTTCCCTTTGACTCCCAGCTCTTGCCCATTGTCGTTCAGGCGCGCGGAGACGACCTCGATCGCACGATTCTGAAGTCGAATCCTAGCGATTCGGCTCTGCCAAAGCGAGCATATGCTGGTCTCGCCCAGTGGGTTCCGCTGTCCCTCAGCGAGACTCAGAATACCGTCGCAGGGAGTGCCAGCCGCGCAAACGATGTGGAGTTCGATCTAAAAGTGCAGCGCAACCCGAATTCTTATATTTGGAAATTCATCGTACCGCTGCTGCTATTGGTGATCATCTCATGGGTAACGTTCTGGCTTTCGCACGAGGAATTCAAAACGAAAGATCAGCTTCAATCCGCCGTTGCCACACTTCTGATCATCGTCGCCTTCAATATCACCGCCACAAGCCTTTTACCGCGCACCGAGTACATCACCTACATCGACGCATTTCTTTCTACCGCTTTTGCTTTCGTTGTGATATCCATCGCCACGATCGTCGGAACGCACCTCCTGCAGATCCATCATTCGCAGCAGAGTGCGTTGCGCGCGCGGCGGCTCGCCGGCGTCGCTCTCCCGTTTGCGTTTATAATCGCTCAGACGGTCTTATTTTTCGCATTTCACATCGCGGGCTAAAGCGTTGGCTCGCCTTCAGAGTCCCGCTGGCCGACCGTGACTTGGCTCGAGCTTACCGGCGTCTATTGGCATCCGATGGAAGGGACAGCATCGGTTGCTTTTCCTAGCCTCGAGTTCGTGCTATTCCTTATGCGCTATGTTGCGAGAAACGGCATGGCCACCGAGGAAGGTTAAACATAAGATGTTTTCCATGGACAGACTCGCGGGCACGCGGCTCATCACTCACAGTTCTTCGATTAAGTGGAGAAGTTCATTAATGCCTATCCCATCACGGCTTGAGTACGTCTTAAACGGAATCATGGCTCTTGCACTCCTGGCCGGTTGCTCGGGCGGGAGCGCCGGAGCTCCCGCGGCAAGCTCAGCCTTTTCGCAGCCCGTCGGCGCGCAGAGCTCTAGCGTCCTGCGTCC
>DATDIA010000208.1:0-5574 GCA_036521295.1 Candidatus Cybelea sp.
CCGAATAGGCCCGCTAACTCACCGCCGATCAAAAGAGAAATAATAACGACGAAGGCGCTCAAGCGCACTTGACGACCGACAATGTTCGGCGCGATAAAATGTCCCTCGGCCTCGTAGATGACCACGAACGCCATCGCAACCAATAGCCCGTTGAGCCAACCGTTCGTGAGGACCGCCGACAGGAACGCAGGTAGAAACGCGAGTACCGCACCGACGTAGGGTATTAAGTCGCCAAAGACGGCGAGCACCCCGAATAGGAAGGCGTAAGGCACTCGCAAGAGCAGCATCGCAATCGTGATGAGCACTCCGACGGTGAACGCCACCAGCAGCTGGCCTCGAATGAAACCTCCGATTACGGCATCGATGTCCGCCAGCAACGACATCGTTGAGCGCCATCGCTCCTCGGGTACTATTGCAGCAAGGCTCGCTTTCAGGTGGTCCAGATCGAGCAAAAGGTAAGCGGTGACGACCGGAACGACGATGAAGACGGCGACGATCGCAAGCGTACCGGCTAGAAGGACGACCATGTGCCCGAAGACTTGCAGCCCGCGGGTCCTGATCCACAGTACGACTTGCCCCGGCGCCCGACCGATTTCGTATCGTAGCCACGCCGGCAGGTGGGAAGTGACAGGGTTTTTCGGATTGTAAATGAGCGAGTTGAGCTTGGCCAACAGTTCCGGGTAGCGCTTGACGAGCATTTGGACGTCGTCCATGATGTGAGGCACCACGAAAAAGGCTGCAAGCGCGATTGCGATGACGATGCCCGCATAGATGAGCACGATCGCCGCGACAAGGGGCATGCGTTGCCGTAGACGGTGGGCAGCCGGATAAATAAGATAGGCAAGAAAGACGGCGGCAATAAAGATATAGACTACTGCGCGAAGTCGAACGAGAATCTCAAGAATATATTCGCCGGCATAGAACGCCAGAACGAAAACCATCAGAATCTTCAGCGCATACGTGACGCGCGCTTCCGTCAACAAGCGCCAAGGATTCCGGCGGGTGCCTCTCATGCGCCGTCGCCTTTCCCCGCGGGGGCGACGAAGCCCCGTACTCGTAGGGAGGAGCCAAATCGCGACAGAATGGAAGAGGTTACAATGTTGCGACGTGCAGCGTCGGCCTTGGTGTCTGCTCTCCTGGCTGGCATCACGTCGATCGCACCGGCACGAGCCTATCTTCCCCCACCGCTCGCGCGACTCAATCACGACGTCCGCAACCTGGCGCGCCACGTGCCGGGGGCGATCGCGCTGGACGTTCTCGATCTCAGCACGGGGTACAATGCCGGCTTCAACGCGGCCAAGAGCATGCCGGCCGCCTCGACGATCAAAGTTCCCGTCATGGTGGAAGTCTTTACGCAGCTCGAGGCCGGACGCTTCGATTTGCAGCATCGCGTCACGCTCGAAGCGGCGGACAAAGACTTTGGATCAGGTGAGCTCGCCGACGCACCCGTCGGTACGACGTACCCCGTTTCCGTTCTCGTCGAGAAGATGATCGACATCAGCGACAACACGGCCACGAACATGCTGATTCGACTCGTCGGACGCCGCAACATCAATCGCAAAATGACAGAGCTGGGGTTGGTCCGCACGCGTCTGGGGGGCGACGTGCGCACCGATGGCTGGTCGATCCGCCAAACGCTTCGAACCTCTCCCGCAGATCTCGTTCGTCTGCTCATGTTGATGGCGCGCCGCGAACTCGTCGATGCGTGGTCGTCAAACGAGATGATCGCCATTTTGGAAGCCGATCGATACAACACCCTCTTGCCCGAACCGCTCCCCGGCGACGTTCCGATCGCGCATAAGACCGGCTCGCTCTACGATACCCTCAACGATGCGGGGATTGTCTTCGCGAGCGCCACACCGTACGTGATCGCGGTGATGACTACCGCGCTGCCGTCACAAGATCTCGGCCGGGCCTTCATTCACTCGGTTTCACGACTCGCGTATGCCGACGAGCTGCGTTTCGCGCAATGGCGGCAAGCGTTCGGGCAAGACGAAAGTCCCGACGCTTCGCCGGACGCCGACTACTGGAACGACGCCGTCGTTGCGCCGGACCACGGTTTGGCGCCGCCTACGCGTTGATCTTCGCGCAGGCGTAGGTTCGGGTAAGCCATGCTTCGTAGCGTGGCTCACGCCCAGTCACAATTCTTTCGTAGAGGTCGCGCAGCCGCGCAGTAACGGGGCCGATCGTTCCGTCGCCTACCATCCGCCGATCGATCGACGCGACGGAGCAGATCCCCACCGCGGTGCCGGTAAAGAAAACTTCGTCGGCCGAATAGAGCTCGCCGCGATCGATCGCTCGCTCGACAATCTGCAGGCCGAGCTCGTCATGTGCTAGCTCCATGATTGCCTTGCGGGTGACGCCTTCGAGCACGTTTTGCGCCGGATCCGGCGTGTAGAGCACGCCACGCCGCACGAGGAAAATATTCTCGGCCGAACCTTCGGCGACGTGACCGTCGTGCGATAACAGAATTGCTTCGTCGTATCCGTTCTGCACGGCTTCGCTCTTGGCAAGTGCGGAGTTGACGTAAAGACCGGTAATCTTCGCGCGCGGCGGCGCCATGGTGTCGTCCATACGCCGCCAGGAGCTCACGCATACGTGCAGTCCCCGAGTAGCGTCAAGATAGTGCGTAAAGGGAATGGGAATGATGGCAAAGGCGTCGGGCACGTTGTGCAGCCGGACGCCGACATCTTCAGCGGCTTTGTACGCAAAAGGACGAACGTAGACGTCCTTTTCGTAGCGATTCCGCAGGCAAAGCTCCGTCGTAATGTCGACGAGCTCGTCGACGCTATGCGGGAGCTTTATCGTTAGGATCTTTCCCGAGGTCATGAGGCGCTCGAAGTGATCGCGGAGCAGCACCAGGAAAAGCTCCCGGTCTTCAGGCACCCAGTAGCCTCGAATGCCCTCAAAGCAGCCGGTTCCGTATTGGAGCCCGTGGGTGAGCAGACCGACCTTCGAATCTTCATAGCGCTGGAATCGGCCGTCTGCGTAGACGGTAATCGCTGAGAGATCTACGCTCATAGTGCTCCCTTCCAGCACCGGTCTTGCCTCCGGCGTAGTGAAGCTCCTTTGGCCTAAGGTAGCGTGCGAGTCGGCCATCGGGCGCTTCCGAAGGCGGCGCGGTGGGGAGCGCTCGGGCGGCGCTCGAATTACTCGCCCATGAGCAAACCCCATCTTCGGTTGACGCATCCACTCGTGCGTGACGGCGGGTCCTTGCGCCGCGCCTCCTGGGACGAGGCCCTCGAGCGCGCCGCATCGGCTTTGCGCGACGCGCGAGAGCGCGGCGGCACTCGCACGTTTGGAATGTTTAGCTGCTCGAAGGCCACCAACGAGATGAATTACATCGCCCAGAAGTTCGCTCGCTCGGTCATCGGCAGCAACAACATCGATAGCTGCAATCGTACTTGACACGCCCCCAGCGTCGTCGGTCTGACGGCGGTATTCGGGGCAGGCGGCGGCACGAGCTCCTACGAGGAGATCGAGCACGCCGACGTGATCGTGCTCTGGGGATCGAACGCGCGCGAGACGCATCCGATCTTCTTCCACCACGTCCTACGCGGTATACGCAACGGCGCGAAGCTGTACGTCATCGATCCGCGCCGCACGTCGAGCGCCCGGTGGGCCGATGGATGGCTGGGAATTGATGTGGGAGCGGACATTGCGCTCGCCAACGCCGTGAGCCGTGAAATTCTCGCCGCGGGGTTGGAAAATCGCGAGTTCGTGACCCGTGCGACGAGCGGCTTCGAAGCCTACCGCACGGCGGTCGAGCCGTATACACTCGAGTACGCACAGAAGACGACCGGCATCGCCGCCGAGCTTATCGCAGAACTCGCGCATGCATACGCCGCGGCGCCGCGCGCCATACTCTGCTGGACGCTGGGAATTACCGAGCATCATAATGCCGTCGATAACGTGCGCGCGCTCATCAACCTTGCCTTGCTCTGCGGTCACGTCGGACGCTACGGTTCGGGACTCAATCCCCTGCGGGGACAGAACAACGTCCAAGGAGGCGGCGACATGGGCGCGATCCCAAATAAGTTTCCGGGCGGCCAGGATGTTGAAGATCCCGCTTCTATCGAAAAGTTCGAACGAGCGTGGGGCGTCACGTTGCCGCCAGAGCACGGATGGAATCTCACCGAAATCTTCCACGCGGTCGAGCGAGGCGAACTCGATACGCTCTACATCATCGGTGAGAATCCCGCCCAATCCGAAGCCGACCAAGAGCATGCGATCGGTTTGCTGCGAAGTCTCAAGCATTTGATCGTGCAAGATCTCTTTCTCACCAAGACCGGCGAGCTCGCGGAGGTCGTCTTTCCCGCGACGGCAAGCTGGTGCGAGTCGGAGGGCACCGTCACGAGCAGCGAGCGCCGCGTGCAGCGTTGCCGCAAAGCGCTGGTTCCACCCGGCGAGGCGCGCGACGACATTGCGATTATGTGTGCGCTGGCGCGCCGCCTGAACCACGACTGGCCGGATTATAGCGCCGAGATGGCGTGGGACGAATGCCGAACGCTCTCGCCCTGGCACGCGGGCATGAGCTACCGGCGCCTCGACGAGCTTGGCGGCATCCCGTGGCCCTGTTATGGCGAGCACCATCCCGGCGAACCCTTCTTGCACGGGCGGCTGTGGGACGAAGAGGTTGTAGCCGAGCGTGCACCCTTCGCAGTGGTCGAGCACGATCCGCCGGTGGAGGCGCTCGACAATGAGTATCCTCTGCGCTTGACGACCGGGCGCCGATTGGATTCGTTCAACACCGGAGTCCAGAGCGGCGGCTATACCTCGCCGCTTCGCCGTGGCGAGACGCTCGATCTCTCACCCGAGGATGCGCGAAGCTACGACCTCAGCGATGGCGATCGCGTACGCGTCAGCTCGCGGCGGGGGTCGATCGTCGTGCCGGCTCGCATCGATCCGGGACTGCGGCCGGGATTGGTCTTCACAACATTCCACTTCAATGACGTGATCGCAACGAATCTCCTGACGATCGATGCAACCGATCCAAAGTCGGGCACTGCAGAGTTCAAAGCTTGCGCCGTGCGCGTGGAAAAAGTCGCATAGTGTCTCGGACCAGACACTAGTGGATCTGCACTTCACTTCGGAAGTGGCGACGGCAGCCGAGCGCACCACCGTTGATGCAGCACTTCGTCCTTTGCAAAACGGCCTCTCGGGCAGTGCCGCGCGCGCGCAACGCCACCTCCTGCTCCCGGTCTTACACGCCGTAGTAGACCGCATCGGCTGGGTCAGTGCAGGTGCGCTCAACTATATCAGCGAGCGTTTAGAGGTGGCGCCGGCCGAGGTCTACGGCGTCGCGACTTTCTACGCACTGCTTTCGACCGTGCCGCGCCCGCCGCGCGCGGTGCACGTCTGCGATGACATCGCCTGCCTGGGAGCTGGCTCCGAGGCGCTTTGTTCGTTGCTCGAATCCGCCTTCGGGCCGGCGGGAAGTCCGATGCACGATACCGCTGCCGGCTGGCATCGCAGTCCATGTCTCGGCCTGTGCGATCGCGCGCCGGCCGCGCTCGTGACGACCGCCGGCGATCCCCCGTCGGCGCTTGCGCTCGCGCCGGTTGGAGGCGAAAC
>DATDIA010000209.1:0-7824 GCA_036521295.1 Candidatus Cybelea sp.
GAGCGGCCGAAGAGCCGCCGCACACTCCTCGACGAACGCGACGTCGTCCGGCGAAAATGCATCGATGCGATCGCTCTCGACGTCGACCGTCCCGATGACGATGCCGCTCTCAGCGCCCAATATCGGCACGACGATCTCCGAACCCGTTCCTCGGAACGTGACGAGATAGCTTGGATTGCGCGCGACATCATTGCTGACTACCGTAGCCCGCGAGCTCACCGCCTCGCCGCTCAAACCCTGCGTTGCGGCGAAGCGTTGATGCTCGGGCGGAGAAGACCCGGTGTAGCCGATAAGGACGATCTCTTCGTCGTCCACGTCGTAGATGCCGACCCAACGATAGCCGCGCGCATTGCGGATGATCTCCGCGGCCGCGCTCGCGCGCTGGTCGCGTGGCGATTCGGAGTCGACGGCACGTGCGAGCGAGCGGATGAGCCGCTCCATCATCGGTCGTCGCGCGCGGGATGGACGACGACGCGTGGCTCGTCGGGCATCCGTGCTTCGATCCAGCCGATCACTTTCGCACTCGGCACCGCGCCTATCGCTGCCGGCGCATCGGTAAAGGGAACGATCAGCGTGTAACCGATGCCCATGTTGAAGACGCGATAACGCTCCTGCGTCGCGAGCTCTCCGCGACGCACTAATTCTTGCATGATCGGCGGTACGATCCAACGTTGCTGTTCGAAGATCGCTTTGACGTTCTCCGGCAACGTGCGCGGGACGTTTTCGAGCAGGCCACCCCCCGTGACGTGCGCCATCGCCTTTACTTTCGCTACCGCTTGAATCGCCCGTACGCTACGGTAATAGGACGGATGTTCGGTGAGCAGCGCGTCGGCGTAGGTACTGTCACCGAAGCTATCGCCCCAAACGCTGCGTGGAAGCAGCAATCGCGCGAGCGTGTAGCCGTTTGTATGCAGACCTATCGCGGGCAAACCGACGATCGCATCGCCAGGGAGGACGCTCTGCGGATCGGGAATGTCGCCGATGCCGACGATCCCGACGATCGTTCCGGCGAGATCGAAATGGTCGCGTGAGTAGATTCCAGGCATCTCCGCAGTCTCTCCGCCGAGCAGCGCGCAGTCGTGCGCTCGACAAGCCTCGGCACAGCCGCTCACGATGTCGGCCGCAACGCGAGGGTCGAGCCTGCCGACGGCCAGATAATCCAAAAAGAAAAGCGGCGTCGCGTTGCAGACGAGAATGTCGTTCACGCAATGATTCACGAGATCGCGCCCAACACCGCCGTAACGCTCCAGTTCTGCCGCAATGAGCACCTTCGTCCCGACGCCGTCGGTCGAGGCGACCAGCGCACGGTCACGGTCGCCGGGGAGATGAAAGAGTCCCGCGAAACCGCCAACGGCCTCAAGCTGGTCTGGGTGGCGCCATTGCGCGAGAATGCGTTGGTACCGCGCGACGGCCTCGTTCCCGGCGGCGACGTCAACGCCGGCTTCGGCGTAGCGATCCGGGGCAGCGGCTTTTGGGCCGCAACGAGGATTCTCCCAGCTTTCCGCCATACGCTGGCTGTAGTTCACCGTCCGAAAGGTCCACCATGCAAGTTTATATCTCCGCCGATGAGCCCATTGGCGTTAGCGCCGACGCGCTCGTCGTTCCCTTCTTCTCGGAGAGTCCACTAGAAGGAGTCGCCAAGGAAATCGATGCGTCGCTTGACGGCATCATTGCCGACGCGCTGACATCGGGCGACGTGCGAGGAAAGCTCGGCGAGCACGTACTCATTTACACCAAAGGTCAGCCGTTTCGCCGTGTGCTCGCGGTTTCGCTCGGCGATCGCTCGACTTTCCAGCCGTATTTGCTTGCGCGCTATACGGGAAGCGCGGTGCGCTACCTCGGGCGCCGCAACGTCGAGAAAATCGCGATAGCGTTGCCTCCGCCATCAGGCGATCAAGCCGCTTTCGCGTCGTTTGTCGCTGAAGGCGCCATCACCGGCAGCTTCGACACGACCCTCTATCAGGAGCATCCGGAACGCCGTCTCGCTACCAGCGAGATCGTCGTCTTGAGTAAGGGATTCGATGCAACCGAGATCGAGCGCGGCATTGCCCACGGTGTGGCGCTCGGTGAAGCAGTGAACTTGGCACGACGCCTGGCGCTCACGCCAGCGAACGACATGACGCCGACTCGCATGGCCGAGGAGGCCGCAAAAGTTGCGGAAACGGCGGGACTTGGGATCGACGTCCTGGACGAAGCACGGGCCGCCCGAGAAGGCATGGGTTCCTTTCTCTCCGTGGCACAGGGGAGCGTGCAGCCTCCGAAGTTTATCGTCTTGCGCTATGACGGTGATCCATCGAGCAAAGAGCTGCTCGCGCTCGTCGGCAAAGGCATTACCTTCGACACCGGCGGCATCTCGATCAAGCCGGCTGAAAAAATGGAAGATATGAAGTACGATATGTCGGGGGGCGCGGCCGTGATCGCCGCGATGAGCGCGGTCGGCAAGTTGAAGCCGAAGATCAACGTCGTCGGAATAGTCCCCGCAACCGAAAACATGCCCGGCGGTAAAGCCACCAAACCCGGCGACATCGTCACGGCAATGAACGGCAAGACCATTGAGGTGATCAACACGGACGCCGAGGGGCGTCTGATTCTCGCCGATGCGCTGTGCTATGCCAACAAGCTCGGCGCGACGAAGATCGTCGATGCGGCGACGCTCACGGGTGCCTGTGTCATCGCGCTGGGACACGCATCGTCCGCGGCCGTAACCAACGATGACACGTGGGGCGCCGCATTTTTTGCTGCGGCGAAGCCAACCGGCGAACGGTACTGGCAGATGCCGTACTACGAAGACTACACGCAGCAAATGAAGAGTGACATCGCGGACCTCAAGAACACCGGCGGGCGTCCCGCAGGCACGCTGACCGCCGCTGCATTCCTGCGCGAGTTCGTTGGGAGCACGCCGTGGATCCACCTCGATATCGCCGGGACGGCCTATCTCGAGAACGAATCTGCTTGGCAGGCGAAGGGTCCCACCGGAGTTCCGGTGCGCGCGTTCCTCGCGCTCGTTGCGTCGCTCGGCGATCAGTCCAAAGCCCATCCCAACGGCGCGCGGGCGGCAGAGCTCAGGGTGTGAAGTCGAGCCAGGCGAGCGAAAGCGCTCGCCCGTACGAGCCGCACAAGAACCCCGCGATTCGCCGCCTCACCGCCGGCGCAATTAAACGTCGCAAGGGCAAGACGCTCTTTCCGATTGCAACGGCCTACGATGCGCCCTTTGGACAGTTCGTCGAAGCGGCCGGAATTGACGTCATCCTCGTCGGCGATAGCGTCGGAAACGTCGTCCTCGGCTTTGACGAGACGACGCCGGTAACCGTCGAGAACATCATCTATCACACCCAAGCCGTCGTTCGCGCAACGGCTCGCGCGCATATCATGTCCGATATGCCGTTTGGCTCCTATCAGGTAAGCAACGAAGAAGCCCTGCGGGCGGCGATTCGGCTCGTCAAAGAGGGCGGAGCCTGTTCGGTGAAGCTCGAGGGAGGTCGCGACCAAGCCGACCGCATTCGCTCGATCACGGGTGCCGGTATTCCAGTCGTCGGACACATCGGCGTAACGCCCCAGACGGCCGGCCTAGGCCCCGGATTCAAGATGCGCACTCACCGCGACCGTCTGATCGATGACGCGCGCTCGGTGGAAGCCGCGGGCGCCTATGCGATCGTTCTCGAGGTGGTGGATTATGAGATCGCGCGAGAGATCACCGCGATGCTCTCGATTCCGACGATCGGAATAGGCTCCGGGCCAAACTGCGACGCGCAAGTGCTCGTGCTCCACGATATTCTCGGCATGTACCCCCACTCGCCAAGTTTCGCCAAACGCTACGCGGAGGTCGGAAGCATCGCGACCGAAGCGCTGCAAACGTACGCCAGAGAGGTGCGAGACCGAGTCTTTCCTGCCTGAAGTCAGTGCCGCCCAGTTGGCACCCTGCGCCGCTACGATCGCCTCGTGTTAGAATCCACCGATTGGTCCGACCCGTTGCTTATCGCGATGCGCGCTTTCGAACGCGTCCTTCTTCACTATGACGCCACGCCTCGAGCACATCAATGCGCCGGCGAATTGCCTGCAGCTCCTCGATTAGCGCAAGGCCCCCCGCAGCTAGCTGGCCCGCTTCCGACGGCAGACGTGATTCCTCTCCAACCTCCGCGGCGGCGGTAGGCGCCGTGTCGCGCACGGTCGCTCCCGCACGCTCGAGTGCAAGAGCGACAAAGGCCTGCGCCCGCGCGCGTGCGGACTCTCCGACCTTGCGCCCGAGCGTCCGAATCTCGACCACCATTGAAGCTTTGTTCGCTTCAACGAAGAGCCGCATTTCGTCTCGCTCCAGACCATACAGTGTCTCAGCGCTCGTCCCGAGGGCGCGAGCAATCCGCACGACGACGCTGACGGAAGGATTGAGCCGTTGATCGGCTTCGATCTTGTAAAGCGTCGGGTGATTTACCTCGGCACGACGAGCCAGCTCGTTCTGCGACCAGCCCAAGGCGCGGCGGCGCGCGGCGATTCTCTTTCCCAGCGTCACGCATCTGGACTGTAGCAAGGGGCAAACAAGGCCCTTGAACCAAGTGGTCTTGCCAAATGGAAAGATTAAACTGGGGCGGCGTGAACCTCGTGCGCAGCGGGCACATTCGGGTATTCGCCAATGAGGCAGCCAAGGCACATTTCTTCGCGCTTGCGTCCGACCGATTCAATGAGTCCGTCGAGGCTGAGATAACCGAGCGAATCGGCGCCGGTCTTGCGCCGAATCTCTTCTATCGAATAGTTTGCCGCGATGAGCTCGTCGTAGGTTGCCATATCCACGCCAAGATAGCACGGGTGTTTGATGGGTGGTGAAGTGATGCGCAGATGCACCTCGCGCGCGCCGGCTTCGCGCAGCAACGCGACGATCCGCGGCGTGGTCGTCAGGCGTATGATCGAGTCGTCGACGACGATCACCCGTTGCTCGCGGAGGTTTTCGACGACCGGATTGAACTTCAAGTGGACGCCGCGGGCTCGCATCCTCTGATCGGGGCTGATAAAGGTGCGTCCGATATAGCGGTTCTTGATGAGCCCTTCAATATATGGCAACCCGCTCTCGGTGGCGTAGCCAATCCCGCCGGCTACGGCCGAGTCGGGGACGGCCATCACGACGTCGGCGTCTACCGGATGCTCCTTTGCGAGCTGCCGCCCCATGGCGTAGCGTGCCATGTACACCGAGCGATCGTTGAGCTTGGAATCCGGGCGCGCAAAGTAGATGTATTCGAACATACAGAGCGCCGGCTGCGCGTGATCCGTCTCCGTCTTGAACGATTCAAGGCCGTCCGCAGTAATGCGGACCACTTCGCCGCGATCGATCTCGCGCAGATATTGCGCTCCAATCGGCCCGAGCGCGCACGATTCCGATGCGACGACATAGCCTCCTTCAGCGAGACGTCCCAAGCAGAGTGGCCGCACGCCCCACGGATCGCGAAAGGCGTAGAGCTCGGTCTCCGTGCACAGAACGATCGAATACGCGCCGCGCGCCGAGGCAAGCACCGATTTGATACGATCGAGTATCGAGCCCTTCGACTCGACGATCAGCTTCGCCATGACTTCTGAATCGGAAGTCGCTTGCAGTACCGTGGTGGGTGCGAGCGACTCGCGCAACTCGTCGGTGTTTGTCAGGTTTCCGTTGTGCGCGAAAGCAAAGTCGCCAAGGTCCGAACGCTCGAGCAGCGGTTGCGCGTTGACCACGATCGACGATCCGGTCGTCGAATAGCGCGTGTGACCGATTGCAATGTGTCCACGGAGCTGGCCGAGGATATCCTCATCGAAGATGGCGCCGAGGAGGCCCATCTCCTTGTGCGAGCGGATCGTCCCCCCGTCGGCTGCAGCGATGCCCGCGGATTCCTGTCCGCGGTGTTGCAGCGCATACAGCGCGAAGAACGCGAGGCGGGCCGCGTCGCGTCCGGGCGCGAAGACCCCCGTTATCCCGCACATCCGTCTCCATTATAGCAGATGGGCGGGGCGGACCGCTGCCTTCTTAGTCCTGCGAGCGTCTCCCGCCGAAAATCTGAAGCAAGGCAAGGAAGATATTGATCGCGTCGAGGTAGATGCTGGTTGCCATCAAGACCGGCGTCAGGCCGTCGCCGCCGGCGCGCAGCCGGGCGAAGTCGATCAAGACCAGGCCCGAAAAGATCACCAGCGTCAACCACGCATAGGTTTCGGGGTGAATGAAACGCACAAAGATGGAAATGATGCCGACCACGATCAAGCCGAGCAACGCAATCATAAAGATGCCCTGGAATCTGCGCAAGTCGAGACCAGTCGCGTAAACGATGGCGCCGAGCGCAAACATCCCCAGACCCGTCGTGAGCGCCGCGTTGACGACCACGTCAGGCCCGAACGCGCGGACGTACTGGCCAACGACCGGCGCGATTCCAATACCCTCGCAGAATGCGAACGCATAGAAGAGCAGCAATGAGAGAGCTTCGTTGCGTCGCGTCCCATAGATCGAGAAGAGCAGAATGAGTCCCGCGATCATCGCAATCAGGCCGATGCCAGGCGTCGCGAAACCTTGCGAGAGCCACGCAGCCAGCGCCGTGATGCAAAGGCCCAATGCGGTAATTCCGAGCACCTGGGCAAGCAGTGAATGGGTCGCAATCGCCGGGGCGAGCGGTGACCCATATTGATTTTGCGGTGGAAAACGATATGCCATGATGCTCTCTACTAACCTCCGTCCGGGCTCGGAGTTACACCGGGGCTAGCCGGCTTTCCGGCTGGGCGACGCGTTTTTCCGCGTACCGGCTACAGGGAAGCGCCCCATAACGAAGGCCGCTAAGGCGGCGCACGCGGGCAACACACCAAGCAGCCGCGCGTTGTAGCCGACGATTGCCGAGCCGGTCGCCGGACCAAGGATCATTGCAAGGCTATTGATCGAATCGCTGACGCCCATGATTGCTCCTCGCTCGCTCTTCTTCGCCCGGACTGAAAGAAGCGAGGTCAAGGTCGGCTCGACCATTGACGAGCCCACTGCCCACAGAACGAGAACGACAAAAAAGATCGCAAGATCGGTGACGAACGAGAGCAGTCCGTAAGCGACGAAGCTGAGGAGAAGGCCGACCTGGGCAACCCCGCGATCGCCGATTCGGGCAGCCAGCGGCGAGACGACGAGAATCAGCGCCGCGCCGCCAACTCCTCCCGCGACCGAGAGCAGCCATCCGACTTGCGTCACCGCCGAATGAAGCACGTGGTGGAGATACAGTGAGAAGTTCGCCAAAAAGAAAACGATCGCAAAAATTGCCAAGAACTGGCGGATAAGGACGCGCCGTACGCCGGGAACGCTGGCTGCTTTAAGCGATTCGCTGATGGTCGTCTTGCTTTTCTTGGCCTGCATGCGTGACGGCAGCAGCGTTGCGGTAAAAACGATGTTGAACGCTTCTAAAGCGGCCGCGATGAAGAACGGGAATGCTAGGCCGTGCTTCATCAAAAAGCCCGCCGTGACGGGCCCGACGATGAACGCCATGCCGAAGACGGCGCCGTAGAGCGAGTACGCGAGATCCCGCTGATCTTCTTTGGTGACGTCGGCGATGTAGGACTGGACCGCTCCAAGGCTGCCTCCGCCGCATCCCGAGACGATGCGCGCGACAAAAATCCAAATGAGCGAGTGCGACATCGCTTGCGCGAGATAGCCCCCCAGCGTGAGGACTTGCGCGGCGATGATGATCGGTTTGCGCCCAACGCGGTCGCTGAACTTCCCCCAGACCGGGGCGGCAACCATAGAACAGAACGCCGGAACGCTCAGCAGAGCGCCGACCAGCACGTCGGAGGCATGATACTCCCGAATGACTGCGGGAAGCAGCGGGATCATCATCGTGTAGC